>JANOWB010000028.1:0-2790 GCA_031417695.1 Polaromonas sp. | reverse complement strand
CCCCATGAACAGCGCCGTGATGCCGCCGATGATCATGATGAAGCTCAAGGCCGTGTCGCTCATTTCAAACAGTGGCGACATGCGCGCCACCATGAAGATGCCGGCCGTGACCATGGTGGCGGCGTGGATCAACGCAGAAATGGGGGTTGGGCCTTCCATCGAATCAGGCAACCACACGTGCAGCGGAAACTGAGCCGACTTGCCCATCGCGCCGATGAACAGGCAAATGCAAATCACCGTGATCAACATCCAGTTGGTACCGGGCAGCATTAGCTTTGAAAGCTCGTCACCTTTGGCAAATGCTTCGCCGTAATTCAAAGTACCTGCGTATGCGGCAAGCAGGCCGATGCCTAGAATAAAACCGAAGTCACCCACGCGGTTGACGAGAAATGCCTTCATGTTGGCGTGGGTGGCGCTGGGCTTGTTGTAGTAAAAACCAATCAGCAAATACGACACCAAACCCACTGCCTCCCAGCCGAAGAAAAGCTGCAGCATGTTGTTGCTCATAACCAACATCAGCATCGCGAAAGTAAACAGCGAGATGTAGCCGAAGAAACGGTTGTACCCTTCGTCTTCTTCCATGTAGCCGATGGTGTAGATATGCACCATGAGCGACACAAAAGTCACCACGCACATCATCATGGCTGTCAAGCCCTCGACCAGAAAGCCGACTTCCATCTTCAAGCCGCCAACCACCATCCAGGTGTAAAGCGTTTCATTGAAACGAGCGCCGTCCATGGCCACGCTTTTGAGCGTCATGGCAGACAAAATGAAAGCAAGCAGCACGCCCAAAATGGTCAGCGTGTGCGACAGGCGCCGGCCAATCCAGTTACCGCCAAAAACAGTGCCGAAGACGCCGGCAAGCACTGCACCCGCCAAAGGCAGCAGCGGAACCGCCAGCAGGGTTGAAACAGAAAGGGTTTGACTCATGTTTCTGATCAACCTTTTAGCGTGTTGAGTTCGTCTACGTTGATGCTTGATTTATTTCTGAACAGCAACACCAGAATGGCCAAACCAATAGCCGATTCAGCAGCAGCCACTGTCAAAATAAAAAACACAAAAATTTGTCCTGCCATGTCGTTCAGGTAGTACGAGAACGCCACAAAGTTCATATTGACGGCCAGTAGCATCAGCTCAATGGCCATCAACAAAATAATCAGGTTTTTGCGGTTCAGAAAAATACCGATGACTGACAGGGCGAACAACATAGCGCCCAGCGACAGAAAATGTCCGAGTGTGAGTGTCATGCTTTTTTCTCCTCAGCCATCACGGCAGCCGGCTCGGGCATGATCGACTTCATCTTGACCAGCGTCACCCGGTCTGCGCGTTTAACTCTGACTTGCTCAGACGGGTTTTGTGATTTTGAGTCTTTGCGGGCGCGCAGTGTCAGTGCAATAGCCGCAATGATGGCGACCAACAAAATGACGGCCGCAATCTCCAGCGGGAAGATGTACTCAGAATACAACACCTTGCCAAGCTCTTTAGTGTTGGAAACCTGCCCACCGATCGGGGCGGCAACGGCAGCCTTTGGCGGCTCACGAAAGCCCCCCATCAGCACATACGACATCTCTAGCGCAATGATTGCACCTACCGTACCGGCCAGCGGAAAGTGCTTCCAGAAACCTTGGCGAACACTGTCGATGTTGATGTCCAACATCATCACCACAAACAAGAACAGCACCATCACTGCGCCGACATAGACCAGCACAAGCGTGATGGCCAAAAATTCGGCCTTGAGCAAGATCCATATCGCTGCAGCCTGAAAAAACGCCAGCACCAGGAACAACGCGGCATGCACCGGGTTACGCGCAGTGATCACCTTAAATGCCGCGAACAGCATCAATGCGGCAAACACATAAAAAAGACCTGTTTTAGCGTCCATGTTGCTTTCGAATTATTCTTTTTAGAAACTACCGGATCACTACTGCTTAGCGAAACTTGGCATCCGCCGCGCGGTTGGCAGCAATTTCAGTTTCATAACGGTCACCGACGGCCAACAGCATCTCTTTGGTGAAGTACAAGTCACCGCGTTTTTCGCCGTGGTACTCAAAAATGTGCGTTTCAACAATCGAATCGACTGGGCAGCTCTCTTCACAAAAGCCGCAAAAAATGCACTTGGTCAAGTCGATGTCATAGCGTGACGTGCGGCGGCTGCCGTCCTCACGCACATCCGACTCAATCGTGATGGCCATGGCCGGGCACACGGCTTCACACAGTTTGCAGGCAATGCAGCGCTCTTCGCCGTTTTCATAACGACGCAGCGCATGCAGGCCACGAAAACGCGGACTTTGCGGTGTTTTCTCTTCAGGAAACTGAACCGTGATCTTGCGCTTGAACATGTACTTGCCAGTCAGGGCCATGCCCTTGAACAGCTCAGTAAGCATGAAACTAGAAGCGAAGTCTTTGATGGAGGCGACAGTGCTCATATCATTTCCAAATGTTGTATGAGGTTTGCATCCAGCCGCCAACAATGACAAGCCAGACGAGCGTCACAGGTATAAATATTTTCCAGCCCAAACGCATGATCTGGTCATAGCGAAAGCGCGGGAAAGTAGCCCGCACCCAAAGGAACGTAGTGACCACCATGAACGTCTTGAGCCCCAACCAGATCCAGCCAGGGATAAAACTCAGAAATTCAAACGGTGGTAACCATCCCCCCAGGAACAGCAGCACCGCCAATATGGCAACCAGCCACATGTTGGCGTACTCAGCCAGAAAGAACATGGCAAAGGCCATGCCCGAATATTCGACCATGTGGCCCGCAACAATCTCGGACTCGCCCTCAACCAC
>JANOWB010000027.1:0-4383 GCA_031417695.1 Polaromonas sp. | reverse complement strand
GCTACGCCCGCCGTCGGCACTGAAGTGCGCGACACCAGCCCAAACTTGCTCGCGTTAGCGCCGATGGCTTTGGCCAATTGCGCAGTAGTGACTAAAAAATCGCCTTGGGCTGAATCAGCCTGAACGGCGACGCCAATCCACTGCCCCCCAGCGTTAAAAACCGGACCACCGCGCGCTTCGTTGGGCAGCTTGACGCCAAGCAGCCGGTCTTGACTGTCAACGTTTGCAGGCGCTGCCATGCCGCCCACAAAGCCAATGTGCAGTTGTGGCCAGGCAGCGTCAATCATCGGCTTGCCCGGTGCTATGGGGTACTGCACCGCGTACGCAGCGCTTCCCGGAAATGCTTCATTCATGGCGGGGGCAAGGCCATCAGGCAACGGCAGCGGCACTGCCAAGTGCACGACGGCCAAGCCCAAGCCGGGCAAGCGCTGCGCAACTTTCGCCGCGCTAACCTGGCCCAAACCGTTGCGTAGCCACAATTGGGTTTGGTTGCTGGCAGTTGCCTTGAACGGCACTAAAGCAAAGCGGCTTGATGTTGCTGATTCACCCGAGCTGTCTGCCAGCAGCATGGCGCTGGACGTTATGTGGGCGCCCTTGGGCAGTTTGATCAACGCGCTGTAGGGCGCCAGCCTGAGTGGCAACGCCAGCAAATCGCCAGTTGCTAATAACGTGCCGCTGGCAAGCTGTTGTTGTGCGCTTTTAATCAGGGTGCTGTTGGGCATGCGGGTCAATGTGTCGTCAAGCAACCGCTTGGCAACGGCCTCTTGACCGCCCACATTGAGCAGCCACGCATACAGCGCCGTGCCGCCCACCACGTCCAGGTGGGCGCCAGCGGTGTGCGCGCCAAAGCTGAGTGCTCGCCTATAGTCACCTGCTTGCATGTAGCTTCGCACCAGCGCCATTTCAGAGTCTGCCGCGTGCAGAATTAGCGCTGCTTTTTCAAACGCTTGTTGAGCGGCGTCCACATGAAGATTGGCCAGGTCAAGCTCACCTTTGACAAGCAGCTCAGCACGTTCTTTTAATCGTTCAGGGGACAACCCCGCCACCGACTGTACTGACGCACTCCCAGTCGCTTGCTTGCTGCTTCGCTCCATCAACAGCCGAAGTTTTTCGTCGCTGGTGGTTGCTTGGCCGTTCGCAGTTATCGCTGTTGCCGCCAGCAACAACATTGTGAATTGCGCTATCAATCTTTGGCTTTCAATGCAAGGCCATGTCGGGTTACGGGTTCACGTCGGCGCCGCCCGGGCAAACAGTGCTGACCTTGCCCACGCGGTTAATGCGCGCTGTGCCGTCGTCAAGCGTGTTGCTGTTCAGGCCAGGCATGTAAGCAGGCTTGGGCGCTTTGAAGTTGCCGGAAAAATAAGCTGTCAGTGCGTCAATGTCTTGCGAGCCACCCAAACGCGATGTGCCTTTGATAAGAGTTTTGTAGCCGTCGCCGCCGTCGGCCATAAAGTTGTTCACCGTGATGCGGTAGCTTTTGGTTGGGTTTTGTACCACCCCTGACGCGTCGACCAAGGTTTCAACACCCGAAGCGGTGCGAACCGTCACGTTGCTGATGCGGGCGCCGCACGATTTAGTGCCATCCCACGTGTATTTAAAGCCGGCAGAGGGCAGTGCAAAACGCGTGCGGTCAACGGCTTGCCCGAGGCAACCGGCAAACTGTTCTTCCAGAAAATCTTTGATGTTGCTGGTGGTGAGTGACATGGCAACCAGCGTGTTGCCAAATGGCTGCACCGTGAAGGCTTCGCGGTAGGTAACGTTGCCGTCGCCTTCCCCGGCTGTGCTGCCTGCAAAAATAAAGCCAGCATCACGCACGCCGCCGCCGTTAATAAACGCGGCCACCGAGCCACCAAAGTTGGCTGGTTGCGTTGCTGCCAGCTGCGCATCGGCAATCAAATTTCCCGCTGGATTGTTGCAGGCACCATCACTTCGGGTGTTGGGCACGTTCGCTGAAATTGAGCCAATGACCACGTTGGCAATCGGCGCGATCAGGTCGCTGTAACCCTTGACGACTTTCGCAACAGCGGCATCGGCAAGGATTGCGGGGTCGTTACGCACCACCAGGCGATTGGTGGCCACTGCAGCGGTCACGTCGCGGGTAGCTGGGTTCAAGGTAACGTCAATATCCGACAACAATCGGCCCTGCGAGCTGGCGCTGGTCACCAAAATACTGCGGCCTTTGGCATTGGGCAGCTGGCAGTTGTAGGCCTGGTGGCTGTGGCCGCTGACCACAAAGTCAACCGCGTTGTCGAGCTGTTTGACAATCGCGGCAATGGCTGTGTTGGCCATGTTGCCTTCGCAGGCGTTGATGTCAAACGTCGTACCCGTTTGGGTGCCGCCTTCGTGAATTAACACGGCAATCGCTTCAATGCCTTGCGCTTGTAGTTCGGGAATCAGTGCGTTCACCGTAGCGACTTCATCTTTGAACTCCAGCCCGGCAACGCCAGTTGGGGTGACGATGCTTGGCGTTGCCTTTAATGTCATGCCAATAAAAGCCATTTTCACGCCATTGAAAGTTTTAACTCCGTAGGCGGGCAGCAGCGTTTTTCCGGTGGACGTTTGCACCACGTTGGCTGAAAGCCATTTGAATTTAGCACCCTCAAAAGGCACTGGCGTACCGACAGCTGCGCCCTTGCAACTGTTCGGGTCTGCTGCGCCAGCGGTTTGTTTGCAGCCACCATTTTGAAGGCGCAACAATTCAGCCGAACCTTTGTCAAATTCGTGGTTGCCCACGGATGAAAACTCAAGACCAATTAGGTTTAGCGTTTCAACTGATGGCTCGTCTGAAAAAAGCGATGAAATCAGCGGCGTCGCGCCGATCAAGTCACCTGCGCCGACCACCACATTCAATGGGTTTTGCTTTTTTAACGCCGCCACATGCGCAGCAAGAAAATCTGCGCCACCGACTGGCGGGCGGTTAGCGGCAACTACTGTGGTGCTGGTACCAAACGTGCCAGCCGCCTCCAGGTTGCCGTGGTAGTCGTTAAAGCCGATAACCTTAACGGTGAACAGTACTGGTTCGACGCTAACGGGTGTGGATACGGGCGATGAATCTGAGCCGCCGCAAGCCACTACAACGGCTGCCGCGATGAGGGCGCTTGTACACATAATCAAATAAGGCGAATTAGGTTTTTGCATCATCATGACTTTCATTGCTGGGGGTGTCAATTTATTTGTTGCGAGACAGGTTCAATGTATAAGCCGCCAGTGACGGTTTTGTGACGTGTGGTGGGGCAGCGGCTACTCGACCTGTTGGCGTTGATTCGACATGGTTTGCAAGCGTCCATAATCAAGAGGCGAACAAGGTTTGTTCCGGTCGAGTTCAAATCAGACGACGCAAACAGGGGTACTTATGAATAATTCCAACGCATCAGACACACCGAAAGACGGTGACTTTGCCAGCTGGGTTGAAAGCAAATCGGAAGCGCTGAAGCACGAGCTGGGTGAAAAGTTTCCCGTGCCGCCTACCCAGCTTCATTCACCATCGGTGCATGTGGAAACTGGCCTGCAAAAGCTCGAAGAAGTACTGCTTGAACACGAGCAGCCAACACAAGCGTTTTTAGACGAGCTGGCGGCACTTGAGCAAGCACCACCACTCAGCGATGAAGAACTGGCCCGCCAAGCACTTGAAGCCGGTGGCGACGATGGCGACAGCAGCACGCCTGAATAAGAACCCACCGCAGAATCAAGCGTCGCCAATGACAGCACAGCTCGCCGGGCACCTTATAGTTGACTGCCTGATTGCCCAAGGCGTGACCCATGCTTTTGGCGTGCCGGGTGAAAGTTACCTCGCTGTGCTGGATGGCCTGCACGCGCGTCAAGATCAAATTCGCTTCATCACCTGCAGGCAAGAGGGCGGGGCGGCTTACATGGCCGAGGCACATGGCAAGCTGACTGGCAGGCCAGGCGTGTGCATGGTCACGCGCGGGCCGGGCGCAACCAATGCGTCGATTGGCGTGCACACGGCGTTTCAAGATTCCACCCCCATGGTGCTACTGGTGGGTGATGTGGCCAGTGATTGCCGAGACCGCGAGGCATTCCAGGAAGTTGACTATCAGGCCTTTTTTGGCCCCAGTACCAAAGGCTTTGCCAAGCGGGTCGAGCGCATTGACGACGCCGACCGCATTCCTGAATACATCGCACGCGCCTTTGCCACCGCCATGAACGGCAGGCCGGGCCCAGTGGTGCTGGTGCTGCCTGAGGACATGTTGACCCGCATGACCGCCGCGCAGCCGCTGGCCCGTGTAGAGGCCGTACAAGCCTGGAGTGACCCAAGTGCTTTGCGTACATTGCGCGAGATGCTATTGAAATCTGAGCGTCCCTTCGTTATTGCAGGCGGTGGCGGCTGGACGCCGCAGGCCGCGCAGGCATTGCAGAGTTTTG
>JANOWB010000026.1:0-2647 GCA_031417695.1 Polaromonas sp. | reverse complement strand
CTTTGGGTCGTTATTTTTATCATTCAATGCTTTCAAGAAATCGCTATCGGGGTACCAAAAACACCGACTTTTAAACCACCTCATCAGAAGGTGTGTTTTGCGTGGCGATCACAAAGGAAATCGGCCGCGAACCTGCAGTCATCCCAGGGGGCGCTTGCACCCGCACAGGTACCCAGCGCGAGCTCGCGGCGTCCACCAGCACAACCGAATCGGGTATAACCAGCGCGCCGTCCAGCCCAGCCACCCGAATGGAGTAGGTTTGCGCCTGCTCTGTCGCATTCATGATTTGCAGGCGGTAAACGTTTTCAATCATGCCCTGCCCCACCGTGCGAGCAACAGAGCCACGGTCGCGCTGCACATCAACCTTGAAGTTGGCACGCGCAAAAAGGCTCCACAACATGCCGATGGTGATAGCGCTGAGCACCGCCGTGTAGACCAGCACGCGCGGCCTGAAGACTCGCTTGAACATTTGCGTTTGGCTTGATTTTTGCGCCATAGCGTTTTCGGTGCTGTTGCGAATCAGCCCACGCGGGTACTGCATCTTGTCCATGACGCCGTCGCACACGTCAATACACGCCGAGCAGCTGATGCACTCATACTGCAAGCCGTTGCGAATGTCGATGCCTGTGGGGCACACCTGCACGCACAGGCCGCAGTCAATGCAGTCGCCCAAGCCCTTGGCGTGGTACTGCTCTGGTGTGTCGCTGCGCGGTCGTGAGCCCCTACCCTCACCGCGCTCTACGTCGTACGTCACCGTCAACGTGTCGCGGTCAAACATGGCGCTTTGAAAGCGTGCATACGGGCACATGTACTTGCACACCTGCTCTCGCATCCAGCCGGCATTACCGTAGGTGGCAAAACCATAAAACAGCACCCAGAACAATTCCCATGGTCCCAAACCAAAACTGAGCACTTCACCAGCCAGTTGTTTGATAGGCGTGAAGTAACCGACAAAAGTAAAACCAGTCCACAAGCCAATCGCTATCCACACCGCTTGCTTGGCACCTTTGCGGGCTATTTTTTTCAAACCCCACGGTGATTTGTCTAGCCGCATGCGGGCGATGCGGTCGCCCTCAATCTTGCGCTCGACCCACATGAAAATTTCGGTGTACACGGTTTGCGGGCAGGTGTAGCCGCACCATAGCCGCCCTGCAATGGCAGTGAACAAGAACAGTGACAGTGCGCTGATGACGAGCAAACCCGTGAGATAAATCAAGTCCTGCGGGTACAGCACCAGATTAAAAATATAAAAGCGACGTGATGCCAAGTCAAACAGCATGGCTTGCCGACCATTGATGGACAACCACGGCAGGCCGTAAAACACCAGCTGCGTCGCAAACACCATGGCCCAGCGCCAGCGGTTAAACCAGCCCGACACACTGCGCGCGTAAATTTTTGGGTCAGACAGATACAACGACGCGACGCTTGACGAATCGTCAACCGCTATGGCAATCACTTTTCGCGGACTGTTTGTCATGTCAGCGCTGGTCTGCACTATGGCTTTTTATGGTGTTTTCACGGCCGCAGATGAAGCGCTTGCGACAGTGCTTTGCGACAAACTCAGCACATACGCCGCCACCACATGAATTTGCTCGGCCGATAGCTTGGGCGACTGGGCAGGCATGACGTTGTTTTTACCGTTCTTGATGGCGCTGACGATTGCGGCCTCGCCCCAGCCATGCAGCCAGTAGTTGTCTGTCAGGTTAGGCGCGCCGAGCGCCTTATTGCCTTTGCCGTCCAGACCATGACAAGCCGCACAGGCAGCGAACTTCGCCTTTCCGCCGAAGGCTTTAATTTCGTTGTGCGGGCTGCCCGACAAAGACAGCACATAGTTGGCAACGTCGCTTATCTCAGGGTCACCGCCAATGGCTGCACCCATGGGCGGCATCAAACCCGTACGGCCGTTGGTAACGGTTTGCACGATGTGCGCTGCGCCTCGCTCACCCAGCCACGCCGCGTTGGCATTGGTCAAGTTAGGGAAGCCCTTGCTGCCGCCGCCGTCAGAGCCGTGGCACTGCGAGCAATTGTTCATGAACAGGCGCTCACCGACGGCCAATGCGCGCTTGTCCTTGGCAAGTGCTTCAACCGGCTGCGCAGCAAATGCTGCATACAGTGGTGCGACTTGAGCGCGAAGTTGCGTCACGTCTTGCTGGTGTTCAGCTTCAGTTGACCAGTTGGCCAAACCTTTGAAGCTGCCCAAACCGGGAAACACCACTAAGTAAACCAGGGCAAAAACAATCGTCAAGATAAACAGCCACAACCACCAGCGCGGCAAGGGGTTGTTGTACTCGCGCAGGTTGTCGTCCCACACATGACCTGTCGTGTTGTCATCGGCTTTGCCGGCGTGAGGAACCACGGTGGCTTTGCCCGCCAGGTACAGCAACAGCCCGCAGGCCAGTACCGACACCAAGCTGATGGCCGCGACATACCAAGGCCAGAATCCATTGACGAAATCACTCATGGCTTTGACTCCCCTTCCTTGTTTGTCAAATGGTCAAAAGGTAATTGCGCGGCTTCGTCAAATCCCGCTTTGCGTTCAGGCCGGTACGCCCATACAAATATGCCGACAAACAGCACAAAACTAAAGGCAGTCACCAAGCTGCGAAGAATATTGATGTCCATGTTTTGTCTCCTCCTTACTTCAGCG
>JANOWB010000025.1:0-10578 GCA_031417695.1 Polaromonas sp. | reverse complement strand
GTTGAGCCCAATTTTGTTCATACACCCTCGGCCAGCATTCCCGAAGTCACAGTGGGCGATGCAGCGATTCGTGTATTGATCGGCGAGGCGTTTGGCAAAACGTCGCCTGTTCAAACGTTTGCGCCAACGATTTACCTGGATGTCAAACTTGCGAGCGGTGGTGTTTTTGAACTGCCGCCCCTGGCCGCTGAGCTGGCGGTGTACGCCATTGACAGCACGGTTGATATTGATGGCGTGCCGCTGCCAGCGCACACCCTGGCGTTGCTTGCGCCTTCCGTTGCCGTGCGCATCTCTGCACCAAAGGCAGCACGCCTTTTGGTGATTGGCGGCGATGCGCTCGACGGGCATCGCCTGATGTGGTGGAATTTTGTGTCCAGCCGAAAAGAGCGCATTGTGCAGGCCGCACACGACTGGAAAGCACAGACCATGGGCGTGGTTGATGGCGACGCGGAGATTATTGCCCTGCCCGATAAACCCATTTAACCCACATCGCGTGCCAGCCGCAGGCCGCTGAACTGCCACTGCACATCAGGCGGAAAAAAGTTGCGGTAGGTGGCGCGAATGTGGCTTTGCGGCGTGGCGCATGAGCCGCCCCGCAGCACAAACTGGTTGCACATAAATTTGGCGTTGTATTCGCCGGCCAACCCTTCCCACGGGCGATGGCCGGGGTAGGGGTTGTAGTTGGACTGCGTCCATTCCCATACATCACCAAACAGTTGAGACGGGTCCACTGCGTCGGCCTGCTGCGCGGCCATGGGGTGAAAAACTTCGCTCTCTGAAAAGTTGCCGCGCGGCGTTTTGTCATGCAAGGCGCTGGCAGCCAGCTCCCACTCAAACTCTGTCGGCAGGCGGGCCTTTGACCAGCGAGCAAAGGCGTCGGCCTCAAAATAGCTGATGTGACAGACGGGCGTGTGCGTGTCAATCGCCACCATGCCGTGCAGTGTGAAATTTTGGTAGTCGCCGTTTTCGCCTTGCCAATACAGTGGCATGGTTTTGGCACCGGCCACAGCTTCACCTCCACCCCCGGCTTGCAACCAATCCCAACCCATCGACAGCCACAGTTCGGGGCGCTGGTAGCCGCCGTCTGCCATGAAGGCCAGCCAGTCGCCATTGGTCACTGGGCGGCTCGCCAGCTCAAACGGGGGCACGTACACGCTGTGGCGCGGGGTTTCGTTGTCAAAAACAAATTCATTGGCGATAGCATCGGCACCATGCTCGACCAATCCGCCTTGGTAGCGCTGCCAGCGCAGCTCGTGCGGCGCAACGCGCGACAACGGCCAGCGCTTGGCATACGGTGGTTTGGCGGGGTTGCACCACAGCGCATGCTTGATGTCGGTAAGAATCAGCTCTTGATGCTGCTGCTCGTGGTGCAACCCAAGGGTGATGAGCTGAATCAGTTCCTGGTTCAACACCGCCGACGGCTCCGATAAAACCGCCAACACGCGCTCATTGACCTGACTGCGGTAGGCAAGCACGTCGGCCAAACCCGGGCGGCTGATCAATCCGCGCTGGGCGCGTGGGTGTTTGTCGCCAACTCCGTTGTAGTAGCTGTTGAACAGCACACGAAACCTTGCATCGAAAGGCTCAAACCCCGGCTCGAATTTTTCCAGGATGAAAGTTTCAAAAAACCAGGTTAAGTGCGCCAAGTGCCACTTCGTTGGGCTGGCATCCGGCATCGACTGCAATTGGCAGTCTTCTGGCGTCAAGGGCTTGGCTAAAGCTTCAGTTTGCGCGCGAAGCGCTAAAAACTGGTCAGCCAGGGAGCTAGGCTGGGGTGGCGAGTTGTCTCGCAAACGATGGGTGTGGGCAGAGTAGGTAGGCATCACATTTCTCCAAAGCCTCATGGTCAGGCACGCGGGCAGACAAATTTGTAAGCCAAAACCTTAAAAAGTGACGGTGTTTTTCGCACAGCGTGCGTTTTTGCAGCCTTTAAAATGTAGCGATGTTTGTTCATTTACGCTTGCACACCGAATTTTCCGTCGTCGACGGCACCAACCGCATCGATGAGATAGCCGCTGCGGCCGCACTGGATGGGCAGCCCGCACTGGCCATCAGCGACTTGAGCAACCTGTTTGGCACGGTGAAGTTTTACAAGGCGGCCCGCAATAACGGCGTTAAACCGCTGATTGCGGCAGACGTGTGGGTGCAGGTCCCGGGCAAAGACGCCAGTGCGCCGCCCGCCCGTTTGCTGCTTTTGGCGCAAAACCACCGGGGCTATTTGAATTTATCGGAGCTGCTGACGCGGGCGTGGACACGCGGCGTGGTGGCTGGCAATGCCATCATCAGTTTGGCCTGGTTAACTGAACTTAATGACGGTTTAATCGCCCTTTCTGGCGCCCAACGCGGCGCAATCGGGCAAGCACTGGTGCAAGGTGATGAGGCCAGAGCTGTGGAATGCGCTTTGTATTTTGCGGGCGTTTTTCCGCATCGCTTTTACATTGAGTTGCAGCGTGCTGACCAGGCAGACGACGCGCAGCATGTGCCTGCGGCGGTGCAACTGGCGGCTCGCCTGAAGTTGCCCGTAGTAGCGACGCACCCTGTGCAGTTTTTAACCTACGACGATTACGAAGCGCACGAGGCACGGGTCTGTATTTCTGAAGGTGAAATACTGGGCAATGCGCGCCGGCCTCGCAAGTTCACACGGGAGCAATATTTCAAATCTGCCGCGCAAATGCAAGCGCTGTTCGCCGATATTCCCACAGCTATTGCCAACACGTTAGAAATTGCCAAGCGTTGTAATTTAAAGCTCGAACTCGGCAAGCCCATGCTGCCGGACTACCCCACGCCTGAAGTCAATGGCGTGCGGATGGCCGCTGATGATTACTTTCGCCAAACGTCTTTTGAAGGGCTCGAAGAGCGCCTGGCGCACCTGTACCCCAACGCTGAATTGCGCGATGCAAAGCGACCGGTTTACGTCGCGCGGCTGGAGTTTGAGATCAAAACGATTTTGAACATGGGTTTCCCCGGCTACTTTTTAATTGTGGGTGATTTCATTAACTGGGCCAAAAACAATGGTTGCCCGGTGGGGCCGGGGCGGGGCTCGGGTGCGGGCTCGCTGGTGGCGTATTCGCTGAAGATTACTGATCTGGACCCTCTGCAGTACAACCTGCTGTTCGAGCGGTTTTTAAACCCTGAGCGGGTGTCGATGCCCGACTTCGACATTGACTTTTGCCAAACCAATCGCGACCGCGTGATTGACTATGTGAAGGGCAAATACGGCCACCAAGCGGTGAGTCAAATCGTGACCTTTGGCACCATGGCCGCGCGCGCCGTGATTCGTGACGTGGGCCGTGTGCTTGACTTCCCTTACGGGTTTTGCGACGGCATTTCCAAACTGATTCCGAACAAACCCGGTCAAGCGGTCACGCTGCAACTGCTGCCAGCTGAACGCAACAAAAACGACAAGTTGGTGTACGCACTCGAAGCCGAGCCGATTTTGGCCGAGCGCGAGCGCAAGGAAGAAGACGTGCGCACCCTTCTTGAACTCGCCCGCAAACTTGAAGGCCTGACCCGTAATATCGGCATGCATGCCGGTGGCGTATTGATTGCACCGGGCAAGCTGACTGACTTTTGCCCGCTGTACCTGCAGCCCGGCAGCACGTCTGCCGTCAGCCAATTCGACAAAAACGACGTAGAGGCAATTGGTCTGGTCAAGTTTGACTTTTTGGGATTGGCCACGCTGACGATTTTAGAAATTGCCAAAAACTTTATTACCGCGCGCCACCCTTCGCAAAAAGACTTTGCCTACGAGAATTTGCCGCTAGACGACGCGCGGGTCTACAAGCTGTTTGCTGAAGGCCAAACAGAAGCGGTTTTCCAGTTTGAAAGTACCGGCATGCAGCGCATGCTCAAAGATGCCAAGCCCACCCGGCTGGAAGACCTGATTGCGATGAACGCGCTGTACCGGCCTGGCCCGATGGACTTGATTCCGAGCTACATCGCCCGAAAGCAGGGCAAAGAGGTGCCTGACTACCCCGACCCGCGCGTCAAGCCCATGCTGGAAGAAACCTACGGCATCATGATTTACCAAGAGCAGGTGATGCAAACGGCTCAAATACTGGGCGGCTATTCGCTGGGCAGTGCTGACATTTTGCGCAAGGCGATGGGTAAAAAAGACGAAAAAGAAATGGCCGCGCAGCGCGGAATTTTTCGCAAGGGCGCGGGCGTCAATGGCTTAAGCGAAGAAAAAGCCGACGAAGTTTTTGACTTGATGGAAAAGTTTGCGGGCTACGGTTTTAACAAAGCCCACTCCGCGGCCTACGCGCTGCTGGCGTACCACACGGGCTGGCTGAAGGTGCACTACACCGCTGAGTTTTTCTGCGCCAACATGACGGTGGAGATGGACGACACCGACAAATTAAAGGCGCTGTTTCAAGATGCGCAAAAGATGGGCATGAGCTTTGAGCCGCCCGACATCAATCGCGGCCACTACCGTTTTGAGCCTATCAGCAACACCAGCATTCGCTACGGCCTGGGCGCGGTAAAAGGCACTGGCGAGCAGGCAGTAGCCGCCATTGTGGCGGCGCGTCTTGAAGGTGGTGCATTTACATCGCTGTATGACTTTTGCGTGCGGGTCGACAAGTCAAAAATCAACAAGCGAGCAGTTGAGGCGCTGATTAAAGCCGGTGCATTTGACAACCTGCATTTAAACCGCGCTGAGTTGTTGGCGTCTTGCGACCAAGCGTTTGACTTTGCGGCCGCCACCGAGGCCAATGCCAACCAAGGCGGCTTGTTCGACATGGATTCGCACGCGGCCAGCACCCAAGAGCCCTCGCTGATTGCGGCTGTGCCCTTCGGCATCAAAGAGCGGCTGGTGCACGAAAAAACTGCAGTCGGGTTTTACCTGTCAGGCCATTTGTTTGACGAGGTTGAGCATGAAGTCAGGCGCTTTGCCAAGCTAAAGCTTGAAGACCTGATGGACTCGCGTGAGTCGCGTTTGCTGGCAGCTATCGTCACTGACTTGCGGGTGATTAATGGAAATCGCGGCAAGGTGATTATTTTTAAACTCGACGACAAAACCGACACGCTCGAAGCGTCGGTCGACGAAGCGATGTACAACGCCAATCGCCATTTGCTGAAAGACGATGAATTGGTCATTGTGCAGGGCACGTTGCAGGGCGCGTCTGAGCGATTTGGCCGGCGTTTTAAAGTCACGCAGGTGTGGGACCTGGAGGCCGCCCGCTGCAAGTTTGGCAAGTACCTGCATGTGCACGTGAACGGCGTGGCACCCAATATCGAACGGCTGGTCAACAGCTTTCCGCCGCGCCGCGAAATGACCGAGCAGGGGGAACTGCTGCGCGGCCTGCCCGTGCGGCTGCGCGTCAAGCGGCATGCCGAGTTTGGCGATGTGACTGGCGACTACGCGCTGAATGACAACGCACGGTTTTTTCCGACCAACGCCGCGTTGGCTAGCTGGGCTGCGCAGGCCGATGGTGGCAGCGCGCACATTGTGTACGAGTAGTGCCCGTAGAACAGCATGAATACGATGTCTAGCCCAATCAGTTCAGGCGCGAGCAGCTATGTAAATAATAGCGCTTTGAGCGAGCTCACGGGCAGTTTCGCAGGCAAGCTGTCGGTTGCCCCCATGATGGACTGGACCGACAGGCACTGCCGCTACTTTCATCGTCTGCTGTCCCAACACGCGCTGCTGTACACCGAAATGGTGACCACCGGCGCGTTGATTCACGGCGACGTGCCGCGCCACCTGCGCTTCAACGCTGAAGAACACCCGCTGGCGCTGCAGTTGGGCGGCAGCGAACCTGCTGACTTGGCGCAAGCCGCCAAGTTGGGCGAGCAGTGGGGCTACGACAAAATTAACTTGAACTGCGGCTGCCCCAGCGAACGGGTGCAGCGCGGCGCCTTCGGCGCGTGCCTGATGGCTGAGCCGCAATTGGTCGCTGATTGCGTGAAAGCGATGGCGGATGTGGTGAGCGTGCCCGTCACGGTCAAGCACCGAATTGGCATAGATAAAACTGAGAGTTATGAATTTGTGCGCGACTTTGTGGGCACGGTTAGCGAGGCCGGTTGCAACACCTTTATCGTGCATGCCAGATCCGCTTGGCTGAAGGGACTTAGCCCGAAAGAAAACCGTGAAGTGCCGCCGCTGCGCTACGAGCTGGTGCACCAGCTCAAGCGCGAGTTTCCTCAATTGAACATCGCCATCAACGGCGGATTCACGACATTCGCCCAAGTCAAAGAGCAACTCAGCGTGCTTGACGGCGTGATGGTCGGCCGTGAGGCGTATCACAACCCGTGGTTTTTAGCGTCGTGGGACGAAGCGGTTTTTAATGAGCCCATCAGGAACTTGACGCGCGAAGACATTGAGTTGCGCATGTGCGACTACATGGTGCGTGAACAGGCTGAACACGGCACGCCACCTAGCGCCGTTGCGCGGCACATGTTGGGCTTGCGCCACGGCTTGCCTGGCAGCCGTCGCTGGCGCCAGGTGTGGAGTGACCACCGCTTGAAAGGGCAAACGCCGCACGCAATCATGCAATTGGCTCACGCGCCAATTGACTACGGGCCTACCGCTGAGCTGGCAGACGCTGCTACATTGAGCCAATGAAAACTTCAGTGCCTTCCGACGCCCCTTCCAAGTTAGCCGTGCCGCTTGATGGCACGCACAGCATGCTTGCCACGCCCGCTGGGCCGGTGGCGGTGTACAGCAGTGCGCATAGCGCAAGCTCAACTGCTGCCGCCTCTGGCCGGCCATTGTTGCTTATGCACAGCGTAAACGCCGCCGCCTGCGCCTACGAAGTCAAGCCGCTGTACGACCACTACGGCAAAACGCGGCCAACCTACGCATTCGATTTGCCCGGCTATGGCCTGTCTGATCGCAGCGATAGGCCCTACACCATTCGCCTGATGACCGATGCGCTGCTTGCCGTACTGGCACACATACGCAGCCAACATGGTGGGGCGCCGGTAGATGTGGTGGGCGTGTCACTGTCTTGCGAATATGTCGCGCGTGCGGCAGTTGAACTGCCCTTCGCCATCGGCCGCGTTGCGCTGGTCAGCCCCACCGGGTTCATGGGGCGCAATCGGTTTTATGGCGCGCCGGGTTCTTCGCGCGGCATTGGGTGGGCGCGCCGCCTGGTAAGCAACCCTGCCTGGAGCAGCGGCCTGTTTAACCTGCTTACCCGGCCCGGCGTGGTTCGCTATTTTTTACAGCGCACTTTTGGCTCGAAAAATATTGACGAAGGCTTGTGGCGCTATGACGTATTGACCACCCGCCAGCCGGGCGCAAAACACGCGCCGCTGTATTTTTTGTCAGCCTATTTGTTTGCAGCCGACATCAACACCCTGTACGAAAAACTGGCTTGCCCAGTCTGGGTGTCAATGGCAACGCGCGGCGACTTTACCAATTACAAAGGCCGCAACACACTTGAGCAGCGGGCCAATTGGCAGTTTGTTGTCATGCCTGGCGGGGCGTTGCCGTACTTTGAGGATTTGGCGGCTTTTACCGCTAAAATTGATCCATTTTTAGCATAAAAAATAGGTTTTAACCACTAAATACGGGCGCGAGCAGCTACTATTTATATAGCGCTTGGGGGTCTTGGTTTTGCTCGTTTTCATTGGGCGTCATGCCGTACGGCTCGACCAGTTGCCACACATGGTCAGGTACCATGTTCTTCATCTTGGCAGGCATTTCACGGCGCAAGTGAATCACTGTCTCGGCCGCCTTCATGTCGATGCGCGCGCGGGCAAACTCCAGCCCACGCGGGCCGACTTTAGGCATCAGCCAGCCCACGATGGGGCGCAGCCAGTTCGGCATTTTGCGCAGTGGTAAACCGCCCGCAGCACGTTCGACGTTTTTGATAAAACCCCTCACCGCGCCCGCACGTTTGCCAGCGCTGCCGGGCTCAGACGTCACAACATCATTGCCCAGTAACTTAAGCAGTTCTTCACCGCGCTGGTTGCGCACCAGCAGCCATTGCTCGCCCTGGCCGCCCATGTAGCCCACGGTGATGTCGCTCAGCACATTGGTGTAGTCCACACAGGTCCGGCAGGTCAGCGGAAAAAAGTCGGCTGGCAGTTTTGACAGGGGCAATTGCAAGAAAGGAATTGCCTTGCTGCGGCCGTCTTGGTAGCGCAGCTCCACGTGATAGTCGGCTCTAAATTCAAGGTACGTGACGTCATCAGGGTCTTCGCCCTGGTCCTCACCCAGCAGCGCCAAGAATTCATGAAAGCGCTCGGTCGTGGTGTTGTCTGAACACGGCGTGCCAATCACGTACAACTGCTCCAGGCCCAAGTCTCGTTTTAGCTCTGCTTCAATAGCCCGCAGCGCGTACACCTGGCAGGGTATGCCAATCACGGCCAGGCGCTTGTAGCCCATGGCCAAGGCAGGTTCTACCAGCGCCAGCAGCGGTGCGTAACCCATGCGCATGCCCCGGCATTCGGCCATGCCTTCAGCGCGGGTCACGATCACTGGCTTGGGCCGCCACTTGTCGTTGGCATCTGGCGCCATGGTCAACACCGCATCGACCGCGCCAGTCTCTAGCAGCCGTGCTGCCAGCCCAGTGGTAATGCCTGTCCACTGAGCACCCGGTGCGGGATCGGCCATGCGGGCGCGCAGCATACGGTTGTGCGGGCCAAAAAATAATTCGTCTGGTTTGGCCACATCGCGCGCACGGCCATGCACCGCAGCTTCAAGCCGGGGGTAGTCAGGTTTGATGAATTGGCAAGCCTGCCCGCAACGCTTTGGGTCGCTGCTGCGCGACAAGCCGCAGTCAGTGCACATGCCGCGTGCCGGGCCGCCAGTGATGGCTGGTTCGATGAGGGCGCTGATGTAGGCCAAAGGCGTGTGAATGACGATGGGCGTGGATAAGTTTTGGGACATCGATAGACTGTACCGTTTAGTTTGTAGGTTGAATCCACGCTGCCGACTACCCCGTATTACGGAATAATGAAAAGCCCCATCAACGCTCTAGTCGCATTGCTTTTAGCGGTGATTTGCCACGCCCCCCTGCACGCCCATGAATTTTGGATAGCACCTGTCACCACACCGTTGATGGCAGGTAGCAGCGCACGTCTCAGCCTGCGGGTGGGGGAGCAGTTCACCGGCGAATTGGTCGGCTGGTCAAAGGCGCAAACCGCAGGCCTGCGGCTGGTGTCGACAGCGGGTGTGCAAGACATCAGCGCCCAAGTGCCCGCTACGGCAGTGGCTGATTTGCCAATCGTGCTGTCCGCACCCGGCAACTACTTGGTAGGTTTTGAAAGCCAGCCCAACACCATCAGTTTGTCAGCAGACAGTTTTCACGCCTACCTGCATGATGAGGGTTTGGACTTTATTAAAACCCAGCGCGAGGCAGCAGGCCAAGCCAGGCAGCCCGGCCGCGAGCGTTACCGCCGCTACGTTAAAACGCTGTTGGCAGTGCAGAGTGCGCAAGCTGATGTCAAGGCCGCATCGGTCCACACACAAACGCTAGGCCAGCGCCTGGAACTCGTCCCCGCCAACAACCCGCTGGCCATGGCGCCCGGCGAGGCGTTGAGTGTTCAAGTATTGTTTGAAGGCAGACCACTGCAAGGTGCGCTGCTAAAAGCGTGGCATAAATCAAGCGGCGAGGCCAGCCAAACCACTATCATCCGCGCCACCACCAACGCCCAAGGCATCACTACCGTCAACTTGCCATACCCCGGCGCGTGGATGGTGAGCGTGGTGCACATGGTGCGCGTGACTGGCGTGAAGGATGTGGACTGGGACAGCTTGTGGGGAAACCTGAGTTTTGTGGTGCCTGAGAAAAAGTGAGTCGGGTGCCGCTACAAAACTGAGGTGGGACGGCGTGCCACCATGTCAATCTCAATCAACGCCCCTTTAGCCAAGCCGCTAACGCCCACACAAGTGCGCGCAGGCCGTTGGCCGGCCGCAAAGTAAGTGGCGTACACCATGTTCATCGCGTCATAGTCGCGCTCAAAGTGCAGCAAGTAAACCCGTACCTGAAGCACCTGCGCTAGGCCAACGCCCACACCGCTTAGAACCGTTTGCAGGTTGTGCATGACTTGATGCGTTTGCGCTGCAATGCCTTGGGGATACGGCTCGTTAATCGATGTGCCGCTAAACGGCATTTGGCCGGTCAGGTAAATCCAGCCGTCAGCTTCAACCGCATGGCTGAAGGGGGCGACCGGATCTGGTGCGCCGGGGATAAGGTGGTGTTGTAGGGTCATGCTAAAGCTACCGTGTTTTTTCGAATTTAAGTTGATGTTCGCCGAAATTATTCAACTATTTCTGATTACGCCGCCGCCTCAAGCCCACTCTCAATATGCGCCCGCATCGCAGCTTGGGCAGCAACGGCATCTCGCTTTTTCAACGCCACCATGATGGCCGCATGCTCGGCCCGGGACTCTTCAATTCGCCCGGCCTTTAGCAGCGACTGCGCACGGTTCAGCTTCATCACTTTGCGCAGGTCGGCCACCATTTGGTCTCGCCATTTGTTGTTGGCGATTTCAAGCAGTTTGACGTGAAACGCCTCATTGATGGTGAAAAATTTGATGTGGTCTTTGCTGGCTTTGGCCGCTTTTTCCAGTTGCTGGTGCAGGGCCTCCAGCTCTTGCAGTTGTGCGTCGGTTGCGTGGGTGGCA
>JANOWB010000024.1:0-1711 GCA_031417695.1 Polaromonas sp. | reverse complement strand
TGCGCCAGCAGGCTGGCCGTCAGCTCACGGCCCGTGGTGCGGGGTGTGCCGGGTATGTCGTAAATGGGTTTGTCAGGGTACAACTCAATGCACTGGCCGCCGGGGTAGGGCAGCGCGTCGATGACGTGGCATTTGATTTCTAGCAGGCCGAGCTGGAAGACCTGAAACAGGCCGACTGGCCCCGCGCCGATGACTATTGCATCTGTTTCGATCAATGGAACACCCCTGCCGGATGCTCACTGCGTGTAGCACCACCTCCCCTGAAGGGGACAACGCTGGCAGCCTGGCAAAGCCAGTTCTGCGGCGTTCTTGATTGGGAAAACACCATGCCTATTGAAATAGATGCGCTGGTTATTGGCGCGGGCCCCGTCGGCTTGTTTCAGGTCTTTCAGCTTGGCCTGCTAGAGATCAAATGCCACGTCATCGACGCGCTGCCCTACCCCGGCGGCCAGTGCATTGAGCTGTACCCCGACAAACCCATCTACGACATACCCGGCACGCCGCGCACCACGGGCCGGGAGTTGACGGCCAGCCTGCTTAAACAAGCAGCGCCCTTCAACGCTACTTTTCACCTTGGCCACACCGTTACGGCCGTTGAAAAATCAGCCGACGGAAGCTTTGCGGTGGGTACATCGCTCGGTACGCAGTTCAAGACTAAAGTAATCGTCATTGCAGCAGGCGTTGGCGCGTTTCAGCCTAAAAAACTCGCGGTTGATGGCTTGGCGCAGTTTGAAAACCAGCAACTTTTCTACCATTCCAACGATGCGGCCAACTTAGCAGGCAAGCACGTACTGGTAGTGGGTGGCGACGATGCCGCGCTTGAATGCGCCATTGACCTTGCCAACACGGGCACGACGAAAAGCGTCGCCCTGCTCCACCGCCGCGATGTGTACCAAGCTGCGCCGGAGCTGATTGCACAAGTCAAAGCACTCGAACTCGCAGGCAAGCTGGCGTTAAAGGTGGGCCAAGTCACGGGCTTTGATGCAGCCAGCGGCAAGCTGACAGCGGCCAGCATCACCGGTGTTGATGGCACTGCCCACAGCGTGCCGGTAGACACCCTGCTGGTCTACCTTGGACTATCACCCAAATTGGGGCCAATTGCCGACTGGGGTTTAGACATGGCCAAAAAGCAGGTGGCGGTAGACACTGAAAAGTTTTCTACCAACGTGCGCGGCATATTCGCCGTGGGCGACATCAACACCTACCCGGGTAAGAAAAAACTGATTTTGAGCGGCTTCCACGAATGCGCGCTGGCCGCTTTTGGCGCAGCAGACATCGTCTACCCGGGCAAAAACCCACAGCTTGAATACACCACCAGCAGCACGCGACTGCACCGGCTGCTGGGTGTCGATGGGCAAGCAATAACCAAGCCTTGAACGTTGAGCATTTGCTATTGAATAAGTAGCTGCTCGCGCCCGTATTTATTGGGCGAAAAGCACTTTTAATGCGCAGATTCAAGTACAAAGCGCAACAAATACAAGTGTAATTGGCCGCATTTTCAAACTGTAGAAGACCTCATGCGGCGTACGGTAGCCCAGACATTTGCGCGGTCTGTGGTTGAGCATGTACAGCGCATCACAGACCTCATGCTGGCTGACCTTCAGGAAGTTGGTTTTCTTGGGAAAGTATTGGCGCAACAGGCCATTGTGGTTCTCATTGAGCCCACGCTCCCAAGAGCAGTACGGGTGAGCAAAGTACACCCTGGCGCTCA
>JANOWB010000023.1:0-6661 GCA_031417695.1 Polaromonas sp. | reverse complement strand
TAATAAATAGCTGCTCGCGCCCGTATCTATTGGGCTAGAAGGTGTATTTATGCTTGAATTTGCCCAAATTTTGATAATTTGGTGCCCGGGGCCGGAATCGAACCCGCTCACTGGTGAGCTTCGTCAGCAGCGCCAGAGGCGTGTGGTTCGGGGATGCAGAAAAAGTGTTGTTACCACTGGCTGGTGGTGCCCGGGGCCGGAATCGAACCGGCACGCCTCGCGGCGCGGGATTTTGAGTCCCGTGCGTCTACCAATTCCACCACCCGGGCAACGCTTTGAGCCTCTAATTATGGCACAGTAGTCACCATGAATTATCCGACTCTTGAAGATGCGATTGGCAACACGCCGTTGATGCGGTTGCAACGTATTGGCGCTGCAGAAAATGAACTTCGCGGCAATGTGATCTTGGGCAAATTAGAGGGCAATAACCCCGCCGGTTCGGTTAAAGACCGCCCAGCGATTGCAATGATCAAGCGCGCTGAAGAGCGCGGCGAGATCAAGCCTGGCGACACGTTGATTGAAGCGACATCGGGCAACACCGGCATTGCGCTGGCAATGGCCGCTGCCATCAAGGGCTACCGCATGATTTTGATCATGCCCGAAGACCTGTCGATTGAGCGCGCGCAAACCATGAAAGCGTTTGGTGCTGAATTGGTCTTGACGCCCAAAAGCGGCGGTATGGAAAACGCCAGAGACCTGGCCGAGCGCATGCAGCTGGAGGGCAAGGGCAGGGTGCTCGACCAGTTCGCCAACCTCGATAACCCGCGCGCCCATTTCGACACCACCGGCCCTGAAATTTGGCAAGCCACGGGCGGCACCGTTACGCATTTTGTGAGCGCCATGGGCACGACTGGCACCATCACAGGTGTCTCAAAGTATTTGAAGTCGAAAAACCCGGCCATCAAAATCATCGGCGCGCAGCCGTCTGAAGGCTCGCGCATTCCGGGCATTCGCAAATGGCCCGAAGCTTACTTGCCAAAAATTTATGACCCGACCTATATCGATGAGCTGATACTGGTGAGCCAGCTCGACGCCGAAAACATGTGCCGCCGCCTGGCGCGTGATGAAGGTTTGTTTGCCGGCGTGTCGGCGGCAGGCGCTTGCTGGGTGGCGCAAGAAGTGGCCAAAACCGCAACTGACGCAGTCATCGTGTTTATTGTTTGCGACCGCGGTGACCGCTACCTGTCCACTGGCGTTTTTCCTGCCTGATTCGGCATTTTTCGGCTTTTATCGACGTTTAAGGTCATTTTTAGGTATCATTTAGCCCTGTAGCCCAATAAATACGGGCGCGAGCAGCTCCTGATAGCATAGCAAAATAGTACAACACAACACAACACAATACAACGGCAACCCATGACCCCAGAATTTAAATTTTGCCCGCAATGTGCTGCGCCATTGGCCATGGTTACGCAGCTTGAAGACGGCGGTGAAAAAGCCCGCCTGCGCTGCCCGGCTTGCGGCTACACGCACTGGAACAACCCCACGCCTGTGCTGGCTGCGGTGGTTGAAATTAATGGGCAAATTTTGCTGGCTCGCAACGCCGCCTGGTCAGGCCGCATGTTTGCCTTGATCACGGGGTTTATGGAAGCCAATGAGTCCCCGCAAGGCGGCATTGCTCGTGAGATCAAGGAAGAAACCAACCTCGATGCCTCAGCACTTAATTTGATTGGCGTGTATGACTTTCAACGCATGAACCAGATCATCATTGCTTACCACGCCGTGTGCAGTGGCGATGTGAAGCTGTCGCCTGAGCTGGCCGAATACAAGTTGTACGACCCGGCTGATGTGCTGTGCTGGCCCGCTGGCACCGGCTACGCCATGGCAGACTTTTTGACGTCGCGCGGCTACACCCCCAAGTTTGTTGACTGGAAGAAAAAAGATTTGGCAGTTGCGTAAAATCACGACAACCGACCCAGAATTTTTAAAAGGCATCCATGAACATCGATAAAGAACTCGACACCCGCGGCCTAAACTGCCCGCTGCCTATTTTGAAGGCCAAAAAAGCGCTGACCGACATGCAAAGCGGCCAACTGCTTAAGGTGATCTCAACCGACGCGGGCTCAACCCGTGACTTTCAAGCGTTTGCCAAACAAACCGGCAACGACTTGATGGAGCAACTGACGGCCGGCGCCGACTTTATTCACGTCTTGAAGCGCCGCTAAAGTCCCGCTGAAGCCACGATAAATCGCGCGCTTTGGCTCAATTGAGTTTGAGCGTTTTCAAGTAGTCTTTAAAGTGCGCGCCAACTTCAGGGTGCTGCAAAGCCAGCTCTACCGTGGCTTCTAAAAACCCTTCTTTGCTACCGCAATCGTAGCGCTTGCCCAAATATTCATAGGCGTAAACAGCCTCTTTGGCCAGCAGGCTGGCGATGCCGTCGGTCAATTGCAGCTCACCGCCCACGCCCGGGTTTTGCCTGCGAATATGCGCAAAAACAGCAGGCGTCAAAATATAGCGGCCCGCTACGGCCATGCGTGAAGGTGCCGCTTCAGGTGCAGGCTTTTCCACCATGGCACTGACTTTTGTCAGGCGCTCACCAGTTTTTTCGCCCGCCACCATGCCGTAGCGCCGGGTATGCGCCAACGGCACTTCTTGCACCGCCAATACTGACCGGCCCAGCACTGCAAACTGCTCGGCCATTTGCGCCAACACAGGCTTGCCATCGGCTGGCCCCACCATCAAATCGTCTGCCAGCAGCACCGCAAACGGCTCGTTGCCCACCAAATGTTCCGCACACAACACCGCGTGGCCCAAACCAAGCGAGCGCGGTTGGCGCACATAAGAAAAGTCCATGTCAGCAGGCTGCACCGACTGCACCAGTGCCAGCAGTGCAAGCTTGCCCGCGACTTCAAGTTCGTTTTCAAGCTCGTAAGCCGTGTCAAAGTGGTCTTCAATGGCCCGCTTATTGCGGCCAGTGACAAAAATCATGTGCCGAATGCCAGCGGCATAAGCTTCTTCCACCGCGTACTGAATCAGCGGCTTGTCGACCACCGGCAACATCTCTTTGGGCTGTGCTTTGGTGGCCGGTAAAAATCGGGTGCCCAGCCCGGCTACCGGGAAAACTGCTTTTTTCAGTGGGGAGGTATTTTCCATAGACTTCTGTGTAAGTTAGGCATAAAGTATTGCAAATATTATGTTTTCTGCGTGTCAGTCTTGGGGCGGTTAGCTTGAGAGAAAGTTGCTCTTCTTCATTTGGCATGCGCAGGAAAATGTGAAAATATCAGGACGCAAAAAAGGGAACAAACCTGGTGGACATCTTACTTCTAGACTCGTTGGTGCCAGAGGCCAAAGCATGGCTAGAAACCCAGCACAGCGTGGACTACCGGCCCGAGCTGGCCAGCGACCTGGTCGCGCTGCGCAAAGCGGCATACAAAACGCGCGGCATTCTTTTTCCGCGCTCTACCGTGGTGCAGCACGAGCTGCTGGGGTTTTTGCCAAAGCTGTGCGCCATAGCCCGCCTGCACGTGGGTACCGACAACACTGACCTCGACGCCTGCAAAGAACGCGACATCAAGGTCATTCATGCCAGCAGCGCCAATGTGCGGTCTAACGCTGAATATCTACTGGCCTGCTTGCTGCTGCTGTACCGGCGCGGAATCGTGTCTAGCCTGGTCGGGCGCAAGCAAGCCCAGCCTACTGTGGGCCGCGAGCTGCATGGCAGCACGGTTGCACTTTTGGGCTTGGCTCCCACAGCGCACACGCTGGCGGGCATGTTGCACGGCCTGGGCGCCCGGCTGATTGGCTACGACCCTGCCGTGCACCACACTGCGCCCATTTGGGCCCGATTAAACATTCAACCCGTCACGCTGACTGAACTGGTCAGCCGGGCTGATGCTGTGTCGGTGCAAATGCTTTACGCATCGCGTTTCAAATATTTTATTGGCAGCAAATTGCTGGCCGCTTGCAAGCGCCATCAGCTGTGGGTGGGCATTAGCCGCAGCGAGTTGTATGACCCTGATGCGCTTGCTGCTGCCTTAAAAGACGGGCGAATTGAAGCCTGTATTGTGGACGGCGCGGAGGCCGGTTTTGTCGACGAACGCTCGCCGCTTAACGGACTCAAGAATTTGTTCATCACGCCGCGGCTGGGCACGAACACCCGAGAAGCCAAGCTGCGCGCCAGCTGGTACGTGGCGCACCGCCTGCACGAGGCTATCGCAAGGCAGAACAGCAACTTTGGCAGTTTGCACAGCGCGCCGATAGACCTTGAACTCCCAGGCGCGGGCTCAGGCGCAGCGCGGCGGCCGGGCGATGCTGCTGATTCAGGTTACAGCCCCACGCAAGGCGCACTGCTGTCGGGCGAAAACGATTCGGGCTTTTTCGTCAGGTAGCCAACAGGGCGTTTGGGCCTGATCAGGCAAGGCGAGCCAGTTGCTCGCGCAGCTTGGCCAAGGTGTCAGTGAAGTCGGCCAAGCGCTTTTGCTCTTGCGCCAGCACGGCGGGAGGCACCTTGCTAACAAAGGCTTCGTTAGCAAGCTTGGCCTGCACCTTGACCAGCTCGCCTTCAAGGCGCGTGATTTCTTTACCCAGGCGCAGTTTTTCGGCTGCCACATCGACTTCCATGTGCAGGCAAATTTTTGCGTTGCCCACCACTGACACTGGCGCGGCTTGTGCTGCTGCTGCCCATGCCGCTTCGTCATCGAACACCGTCACTTCACTCAGCTTAGCCAGCGCTTTAATCACAGCGCTTGATTGCGTCATGAATTGCGCGTCGCCCACCACATAAAGCGGCAGTCGCGTAGCTGGCGACACTTTCATTTCGCCGCGCAACTCGCGCGTGGCATCCACCAGCGCTTTTAGCTTGGCGACATGTGCCTCAGCCACTTCGTCAATTTTGTTTGGCTGGCTTTGCGGGTAGGCGGCCTGACCGATATAGGGGGTTTTTTTGATGCCAGCAACAACGGCAACCTGCTGCCACAGCGATTCAGTGATGAACGGAATCACCGGGTGAGCCAGTCGCAAAATTGCCTCAAGTGTGCGAATCAGCGTTCGGCGCGTGGCACGTTTTTGTGAATCATCGCCTGTCTGAATTTGCACCTTGGCAATCTCCAGGTACCAGTCGCAAAAGTCATTCCATACAAACTGGTAAATGCTGGTGGCCACATTGTCTAGCCGGTAGTCTTCAAAGCCTTTCGCCACGTCTGCTTCCACGCGCTGCAGGGTTGACGAAATCCAGCGGTCGGCTTGTGAAAAGCTCATGTAGTTGTGAAACTCTCCACCGGGTTGGCACTGCTCTTTGGTGTGCTCGGCCAGCCCGCAGTCTTGGCCTTCGCAGTTCATCAGCGTAAAGCGCGTGGCGTTCCAAAGCTTGTTGCAAAAGTTGCGATATCCCTCGCAACGCTTGCTGTCAAAGTTGATGCTGCGGCCCAGGCTGGCCAGCGACGCAAAGGTAAAGCGCAGCGCGTCTGCACCATAGCCCGGTATGCCTGTGGGGAATTCTTTTTCAGTCAGTTTGCGTACAGTAGGTGCGGTCTCTGGCTTACGAAGGCCTTGCGAGCGTTTGTCTAGCAGCGGCGCTAATTCAATGCCGTCAATCAAGTCAACCGGGTCAAGTACATTGCCTTCAGACTTGCTCATTTTTTTGCCCTGAGCGTCTTTAACCAAGCCGTGGATGTAGACGTGTTTGAACGGAACTTGCCCTGTGAAGTGCGTCGTCATCATGATCATCCGGGCGACCCAGAAGAAGATGATGTCGTAACCCGTCACCAGTACGCTGGAAGGCAAAAACAAATCAAGCTCTTTTGTTTTTTCAGGCCAGCCAAGCGATGAGAAGGGGACCAAGGCTGACGAATACCAGGTGTCCAGCACGTCCTCATCACGCGTGAGCTTTTTACCCGGCGCTTGCAATTGCGCAGTGGCTTCGTTTTCAGCCACATACACCTTGCCGTCTTCGTCATACCAAGCGGGAATCTGGTGGCCCCACCACAGCTGGCGCGAAATGCACCAGTCCTGAATGTTGTTCATCCACTGGTTGTAGGTGTTGACCCATTGCTCAGGCACAAACTTCACGTCGCCATTGGCTACGGCGTCGCGTGCTTTTTGCGAGATAGATTTTCCTGTCGGGTCTTTGTCGCTCACCTTGCTGAGAGCCACAAACCACTGGTCAGTCAACATCGGCTCAACGACTGCACCAGTTCGCGCACAGACTGGCACCATGTTTTTATGTGGCACGGCTTTGTGCATCAGGCCCAAGGCCTCCAAATCCTTTAGCACCGCCTTGCGGCACACGTACCTGTCCATGCCCTGGTACTGCGCTGGGCCGTTTTCGTTGATCTTGGCATCGAGCGTGAAGATAGTTATCAAAGGCAAGTTGTGCCGCTGCGCTACCTGGTAATCGTTAAAGTCGTGCGCGCCAGTGATCTTCACGCAGCCGCTGCCAAAGGCCGGGTCAACATACGTGTCGGCAATCACCGGAATCGCCCGGTCGCACAGCGGCAAATCAACCATCTTGCCAATCAGGTGCTTGTAGCGTGTGTCGTCCGGGTGAACCGCCAGTGCGCCGTCGGCCAGCATGGTCTCGGGCCGCGTGGTGGCAATGTGCATGCCGCGCATCGGGTTGCCGTCAACGTCTTTTTGCGGGCCGCCGCTGAACGGATATTCAATGTGCCACATGAAGCTGTCGCGCTCTTCGCTTTCCACTTCCAGGTCGCTCACTGCCGACTTCAAA
>JANOWB010000022.1:0-2409 GCA_031417695.1 Polaromonas sp. | reverse complement strand
GGCGGATTCAAGTACGAAGTGCAACGTTCAGAAATAGGGTGGGCCAAGAGTCAATAGGATGGGCTCTTTGTGACCAGCCAGTCTCAACGAAGCACCATGACTTACAAACACTTGACCCGAGAAGAACGATACCAAATTCACAGCCTCAAACGCCAAGGCGTCAGCCTTGGCTGCATTGCCGCAGAGCTGGGCCGCAACCGATCAACGATCAGCCGCGAACTCAAACGCAACAGTGCAGCGACTGGCTACAAGCCCGCACGCGCTCACGATACAGCCCTTGCCCGCCAGAGCAACAGACGCAACGCCTTGCACTTCAGCGCCGACCAATGGGCTCACGTAGAGGGCTTGCTGCGCTTGTCTTTGTCGCCCCAACAAATAAGTGGCCGACTCCGGTTAGAAAAAGCCATGCGCATCAGCACGGAGTCCATTTACCAGCGTGCCTACCGCGACAAAGCCCAAGGCGGCGATCTAGTGAGCTACCTACGCTGCCAGAAAGTCAGGCGCAAACGCTACGCCAGTGGTCAGGGGCGCCGCGGGACGCTGGCCCAGCGCATCGGCATTGAACAGCGCCCTGCGGTGGTCGATAAACGCAGCCGTATCGGCGACTGGGAGGGGGACACGGTCATTGGCAAGAATCACCAGGGCGCGTTGGTCACGTTGGTCGAGCGCAAGAGTCGTTACACGCTGGCCCGCCAGGTCTGCTCACGCCATAGCACGCAGGTCACCGAGGCCGTGATCACGCTGCTGCGGCCTCACAGGAGGCAGTGCCGCACGCTGACCTTTGACAACGGCAAGGAGTTTGCAGAACATGCCTTCATGGCTCAATGCCTGAGCGCCAGGGTGTACTTTGCTCACCCGTACTGCTCTTGGGAGCGTGGGCTCAATGAGAACCACAATGGCCTGTTGCGCCAATACTTTCCCAAGAAAACCAACTTCCTGAAGGTCAGCCAGCATGAGGTCTGTGATGCGGTGTACATGCTCAACCACAGACCGCGCAAATGTCTGGGCTACCGTACGCCGCATGAGGTCTTCTACAGTTTGAAAATGCGGCCAATTACACTTGTATTTGTTGCGCTTTGTACTTGAATCTGCGAGGTAATTGATAGCATTTAAACATTGCTAAATTTTAGGGAGGGAAGTCATTCTTTCGCTAAACCCGCAACGGCCATGCCGTATCTACCTCCGCGAATGTCCCCCGCCCCTTGGGCTCCTCCTTGATTTCGCTGCGGTAGACACGCCATGCCCGTTGCTCGAAAGAAAGTTTTAACAAGTATTCGAGCAAACCCAAAGAGTGGTTTGCATGAGTGTTCTGCGGAGGTCAAGGGGGAGCCCCAAAGGGACGGAGGACACGTAGCAGAGTACTCAGGCAGACCGCTCGCTTCTGATTTGATAAGCGCGACTATTTGCAAGCCCGTAGAACCTCGGCGCCATACGCTTCCAGCTTTTTGACACCGATCCCAGCAATGCCTTCCAGGTCGCGCGCGGTTTTGGGGTCGCGCTCGGCAATGGCACGCAGCGTCGCATCATGAAAAATCACAAAAGCGGGCAAGTTGTGCTCGCGCGCCACTTCCGCTCGCCAAGCTTTGAGTTGAGCAAGCCGCTCCAGTGCGCCTGCGTTCAAGGCAGCTTCGGCGATGCCCTTGGCCGAGGTTTTGGTGACCTTTTTGGCGCGGCTGCCCACAGCTGACTTTTCATTGCCAGTCAGTTCCCGCAGCATGACTCGGGTTTCGCCCTTTAAAACTTGCCGCGCATCGGCCATCAGTTGCAGTGTGCTGTAGGCTTCGGCGTCGACGTACACCATGTTTTTGGCGATCAGTTGCCGCAGTACCGCACGCCATTGGGTTTCGGCGAGGTCAGAGCCAATGCCGAAAGTCGAGAGCTTGTCGTGGCCGTGTTGCAAAACTTTTTCGGTGGTCTTGCCGCGCAAAATATCCATCAAATGGCCAGCGCCAAAGCTGATGCCGCTGGCTTGCTGCACGCGATAGATACAGCTCAGCATTTTGCGAGCCGCGTCAGTGGCGTCCCAGACCGCAGGTGGCGAAATGCAGTTGTCGCAGTTGCCGCAAAAATATCTGGCCCCCACGCTTGTCACTTCGTGTACTACGCTGCCCCCCGAGGGGGCCGCTGCGCCTGCGGTCTGGCAAAGCCAGTCCCGCGGCCCCTGCTTGGAAATACCCTCACCGCTACCCAGTTCTTCCCCGAAGTAAGCCAACAATGCGGCGCGGCGGCAGCGGGTGTCCTCAGCCAAACTGAGCAGCGCGTCCAGCTTGCCGCGCATCACGACCTTGAACTCTTCACTAGCCGCCTCGCTGGTGTCAATCATGCGGCGCTGGTTGACCACGTCGGCCAGGCCGTAGGTCATCCACGCGTTGGCGGGCAAACCATCACGGCCTGCTCTGCCTGTCTCCT
>JANOWB010000021.1:0-2148 GCA_031417695.1 Polaromonas sp. | reverse complement strand
GCATCAAACTACAAATTTTTTATTTGGAACGATGACCACTAGACCGCAAACTTTTGAAGCCGCCATCATCGACCTCGACGGCACCATGGTCGACACCATGGGCGACTTTGTGGTGGCGATTAACCTGATGCTGCGCGATTTAGGCTTCCCGCCGGTTGACCGGGAAGTGGTGGCGCTGCGGGTGGGCAAAGGCTCTGAAAACCTGGTTAATTCAGTGTTAAATCATGCTCTAGCCCAATCAAATCGCGCGCGAGCAGCTCCTGAAAACGTAGCGCTGTTTGAGAGCGCCTTGAGCCTGTATCAGCAGCATTACCGCGCCATCAATGGCCAGTACGCCCAGGTGTACCCGGGCGTGGTTGACGGGCTGCGGGGCTTGCAAGCGGCCGGGTTTCAGCTGGCTTGCCTGACCAATAAGCCGCTTGTTTTCGCGCATGAGCTGCTGCGGCTTAAGGGGCTGGATGGTTTTTTCAGCCACGTGTTTGGCGGTGATTCGTTTGCCGCGAAAAAGCCGCATGCACTGCCGGTGCTTAAAACCTGCGCGGCACTGGGCACACGGCCAGCGCACACGCTGATGGTGGGCGATTCAAGCAACGATGCTGAAGCTGCGCGGGCGGCGGGCTGCCCGGTGGTGCTGGTGACTTACGGCTACAACCACGGCTTGCCGGTTGCCAGCGCAGGTGCTGACGCAACCATCACTTCGCTGGTGCAACTTGGCGCCTTTTTGGGCCTAAAATCCGCATAAAAGAGACTGCTAGCCCAATGAATTTGGGCGCGAGAAGCTATTAAATAAGTAGCAAACCAACGGTCAGGCTAGGCGACGCCGTGACCCATGATGTAGGTCTCCAGCTGCTTGATCTGGTCGCCTTGCTGGCGAATGATGTCTTTAACAATGTCGCCTACCGACACCATGCCCACCACTTTGCCGCTGTCGACTACGGGCAGGTGGCGAATATTGCGGCTGGCCATGGTGTTCATGCAGGTACCGAGCTCGTCTGTCAATGCCACAGTTACTGGGTCTTTGGTCATGATGGTGGCCAGCAGGGTTTGCTTGGCGTTCCAGCCCGGCAACAGCACTTTAATGGCGCAATCGCCTTGTGTGACGATGCCTTGAAGCGCGCCGCCATCGATGATCATGATTGAGCGGATTTTGTTGCTCTTCATCAACTCCAGCGCATCAAACACCGATTGATTGGGCGTCAACGAAATGATGGCAGCGGATTTTTGATCAATGCAATTTTTGACGGTGGCCACAGCGGATTCTCTTCAAAAGCTTATCAAAATAGATAAATTTCACTATAGCATCCTGCCCCGTCGCAGTAAAAGACTCAGATACCTAAGGCGGCGCTGGATTCAGCCGAGCAGAGCGCAAAAAAGCGGCCCGTGAGCCGCTTCCAGTTTTTAAGCCGTTTTCGGCCTTATTTTGGGGTATTTAAGTTCTGTAATCCAATAAATACGGGCGCGAGCAGCTATAAATTCAATAGTAACTAGGGTGCGCGACTAAGACGCTTTACCCAGCAACGTGTCTTTCAATTTGGCGTCAGCCGGAATGCTGCCCAGCCAAATGCGGGTCATGGCGTTAAAAAATTCCACTTCTTTGAAAGGCTCGCCCTGCACCTTGCCCTTGGCGCTAACCACCATGCCGGTGCCCGGAATCCAGTCGAGCAGCACCACATCGCCAGCCGCCATCTTTTTTTGGTCTGAAAAAATTTGCGACATCTTCATCAACCCCGGAATCATTTTTGACAAATCGCTTTTTGGTGAGTTGTCTTCAAAGCCGCGGGTAAATGCTTTGCCCAACTCCGCCGAGTCGATGTCGCGCAACATGGTCATGCTGATGCGTTTCGGGCCAGGTGCAGCGGCCAGTTCCTCAGCTGAGCCTACTTTTTTGCCCGCATACAGCGAAATGGTGTAGACCTTGAAAATCGCTTTGTAGCGCACGCCCGCGCCATTGAGTTGCAGTTTTGTGCCCTGCACTTCGGCGGTGTCTTCGACTTTGACGCCGCCTATTTCCAGCGTGGCAGCCAATGCGGCGCTGGAAATCAGCAGCGCAGCCAGAGCAGTTGAGCAGGTTTTTAAAAGCGTCATCGAGGTCTCCAAAAAGTAAATGAAATAAAGCCAATCGGGTCGGCTGAGTGAACTGGATTTTGC
>JANOWB010000020.1:0-13156 GCA_031417695.1 Polaromonas sp. | reverse complement strand
AGGGCCAAAGCGTCGAGGGCAAGTAAAGGCAAAACGGTGCAGTTGCTGCCCAGGTGCTTAGCTATCGCCTGGCTGGTGGCCAGCTCTTGCGCGCTGCCGTGCACCAGCGTGATGTGGCTTCCCTGGGCCACACAGCGCCGGCCCAGTTCTATCCAGTTTTGCAGCGGCCACTGCTTGTCGGCACGTGATGTGCCATGAATAAACGCTATGTTTTTAGGAGCTGATCGCGCCTGTATTAATTGGGCTATAGGCACATTTAGGCCGTAATCAAGCACCTTTTTGGGCAATTCAGCGCTGTAACCCAAGGCAGTTGCAACCAGCTGCCTGCCGCGCGCCACAGCATGCATATGCCTGTCCAGCGCAATCGGTACATCGGCCACCCAGCGGGTTGGCGCTTCGTAAGCTGAGCCATCGGTTTGGTTGGCCATGGCGTAGCGTTTGCCTGACGCCGCCAGTTTGCCAGTGCGCGCTACCACGGCAGATTTGGTCAAACCTTGCAGGTCAATGATGGCGTCGTAGCTATTGGTTTGCAAGTCAGTTTTAAATGCCCGCCACTCTCGCCGTGTTTGCGCTGCCCACCATGATTTGCGCCAGCGCCGCAGCTCGCACGGAATGATGCGGCTCAAGCCTTGTACCTGCGTGAGCAGCGGCGCAAAGGCTTTTTCAACCACCCAGTCAATCTGCGCGTCAGGCAGTGCGCTCAAAATGTCTTGCACCACCGGCAGCGTATGCACCACGTCGCCCAGCGACGACAGTTTGACAATCAAAACCCGCATCAACAATCAGTCAGCTCAATGACTGGCAGCCGCAACGCTGGCATCGGGCTTCACCGTGCGCAGCAGCGCCCACATGTCGGCCTCAATGCGGTGCAGGGCTTCTTGCGTGTGCCCTTCAAAGCGCAGCACCAAAACCGGCGTGGTGTTGGACGCGCGAATCAAACCAAAGCCGTCTGGCCAATCAACTCGAATCCCGTCGATGCTGTTGATCACAGCCGGCGGCGCAAAGTGAGAAGTTTTCAACAAAGCGTCAACCAGTGCATGCGGTTCGCCTTCTTTGCAAGGCACGTTCAGCTCAGGCGTGCTGAAGCTGGTCGGCAGCGCATTGAGCACTGCGCTCGCATCTTTTGAACGGCTGAGTATTTCAAGCAGGCGCGCTCCGGCATAGGTGCCGTCGTCAAACCCGTACCAGCGCTCTTTAAAAAAGATGTGCCCGCTCATCTCGCCACCCAAAGGTGAATTTATTTCCTTCATCTTGGCTTTGATCAGCGAGTGGCCGGTTTTGTACATCAGCGGTACGCCGCCAGCGGCAGCAATTTCAGGCGCCAGGCGTTGTGAGCATTTCACGTCGAACACAATCGTGCCGCCGGGTACGCGGCTCAATACATCGCGGGCAAACAGCATCATTTGCCGGTCAGGGTAAATGTTTTGGCCGTCTTGCGTGACGATGCCCAGCCGGTCGCCGTCGCCGTCAAATGCCAGGCCCAGCTCAGCGCCGCTGGTTTTTAGCGCGGCTATCAAATCGGTCAAATTTTCAGGTTTGCTGGGGTCGGGGTGGTGGTTAGGAAAATTGCCGTCGACTTCACTGAAAAGCTCAATCACCTCGCAACCCAAGGCTCTAAAAATACCAGGTGCCGAGTTGCCTGCAACGCCGTTGCCAGAGTCGATCACGATCTTCATGGGGCGAGCCAGCTTGACGTCACTGGCGATGCGTGCCGAGTAGGCCGCCGCTACGTCATGCTGCGTTACCTTGCCCTCAGTTACCTGCGGTTTTGCGCTGCCGAGCAATTGCGCAGCTAGACCATCATTGACCATCGCGTGGCGCAACGCTTGTATTTCGTCGCCATAAATGGCACGGCCTGCCAATACCATTTTGAAACCGTTGTAGTCCTTCGGGTTGTGGCTGCCCGTGACCTGAATGCCTGATGTGCACAGCGTGTTGGCAGCAAAGTACAACATGGGTGTGGTGACCATGCCGACGTCAATCACGTCAACACCGCTGGCGACCAGCCCGCGCATCAACGCTGCCGCCAGCGCCGGGCCGCTTAGACGCCCATCACGGCCAACCGCAACTGTTTTTTCTTTGGCTGCAATGGCCGCCGCACCAAAGGCCTTGCCCAGCAAAAAAGCCATTTCTTCATTGATGGCAGCAGGCACGACGCCGCGTATGTCGTAAGCCTTGAAGATCGAAGGGTTGAGTTGCATGGAGTGTGAGACAGGTGCTTGAGGAGAAAAAGACTTTTATTGTAGGTTGCCAGGGCGTCGATGACATGTCCGAAAACGGCCAGTCAAAACCGACAGCACAGGTAAGATAAATGCCATGTCAGTGCACACAATCAGCACCCCCACCCGCAGCCATATCAGCGAATCGGCAGACGCTTGCTACGCCGCCATGAAGGCACGCGACGCCCGGTTTGACGGCAGCTTTTTTACTGGCGTGACATCCACCGGTATTTACTGCCACCCGGTGTGCAGCGTCAAAGCGCCCAAGCGCGAAAACTGCCGCTTTTTCGGTATGGCTGCGCAGGCCGAAAGCGCAGGTTTTCGGCCTTGCCTGCGCTGCCGGCCAGAGCTGGCGCCGCATTCGGTGGTGTGGTCGATTCAAGATGCTTCTTACATTTTGGCGCACCAGGCAGCGCGTTTGCTGGATGAACCAGAGGGTTGGTCAAGCGCCCCGGTGTCTGTAGAAAAGCTGGCGTTAAAGCTTGGCATTTCAGCCAGGCATCTGCACCGTATTTTTGAAGCGCAGTTTGGCGTGTCGCCGCTGCAATACCTGCAAACGCGAAGGCTACTTAGCGCCAAGCAATTGCTGGCGGATACGCCATTGCCCATCACGCAGATTGCACTGATGAGCGGCTTTGCCAGCGTGCGGCGCTTTAATGCCGCGTTTTTGGCGCACTACCACCTCAACCCCACCCAGTTGCGGCGTGCCTCGCCCGCAACCAGCAGTGCGCAAGGTATCACTATCAAACTGGGCTTTCGGCCACCGTACGACGTGGCCGCCATGCTGGCGTTCATGGAAACCCGGCGCATCAAAACCATCGAATCAATTGCTATTGAATCTATAGCTGATCGCGCCCAAGAATATTGGGCTAGACGCACATTTTTCACTGAAATAGCAGGAAAAAAGCACATTGGCTGGCTGGAAATGCGCTTTGATATTGCGCGCTCGCAGCTGGTGGTGACCGTGTCAGATTCGCTTTGCGGCGTACTGCCACTGGTGATTCGCCGGGTACGCGCCGCATTTGATTTAGACGCCGACCCCCAAGCCATTAACGCGGTGCTGCATGACGACTTTCCCACGGGCGACGGCCTGCGCGTACCCGGCGCACTAGATGGCTTTGAGCTCGCCGTGCGCGCTGTGTTGGGCCAGCAGATCACGGTGGCAGCGGCGCGCACGCTGGCGCAGCGCTTGGTCGACAAGTTCGGCGAGCCCATGGTTACGCCGTGGCCTGAGCTGACCCGGCTGTTTCCGTCGCCTTCCGTATTGGCGGCGGCAAGTGGCGATGAACTGGGGCAACTGGGCATCGTCAGGCAACGCCAAGCGGCCATCGTTGGGCTGGCCAAGGCAGTGGCTGGCGGACTGCAGTTGCACGGCGGCGCAGATGTAGAGGCCACGGTTGAAGCCCTGAAAGCCTTGCCAGGCATTGGCGACTGGACGGCCCAATACATAGCCATGCGCGCGCTCCGCTGGCCCGACGCTTTTCCAGCGGGCGATGTAGCGCTGCACAAAATATTGGGTGTGCAGGGGCTTAAAAACCCCGCACGGCTGGCTGAGGCTGCATCGTTGCCGTGGAAGCCCTGGCGCAGTTATGCCGTGATACGAACGTGGTCCGGTACGTGGCGTGGGGTAGAGGTGAAACCGGCAGGATTTGCTATTAATTAATGAGCTGCTCGCGCCCGAATTAATTGGGCTACAGCCCTAACATATACGGAAATACCATGAAATTTGACCCTTCAATCGTTCAAAGCGTTTATCGAAGCCCCTTGGGCAGCATGACGCTGGCAGCAACCCACGCAGGGCTGGCGGGCGTGTGGTTTGATGGCCAGCGCCACTTGCCCGCAGAGCTGTCAGCGGCGCCAGGTTGGCCAGTAAATCCGGCGCATCCGGTATTGAAAAAAACCGCCAAGCAACTCACCGAGTACTTTGCGGGGGAGCGCAGTGGGTTCGATTTAACGCTTGATTTGTCTGGCGGTACCGCCTTTCAACAAGCGGTGTGGCAAGCGCTGTTGCGGATTGCCACCGGCCAAACCTGCAGCTACGGCAGTATCAGCAAAACCATCGGCAACACCGCGGCCGTACGGGCAGTGGGCGCAGCTGTGGGCCGCAACCCGATCAGCATTATTGTGCCGTGCCACCGGGTGCTGGGCGCAGACGGCTCGCTAACGGGCTATGCTGGTGGGCTTGACCGTAAAACCGCGCTGCTCAAGCTTGAGGGCGCAATTGCCGAGAATCTGTTTTGACGACTGCTAAAAAAGCCTGGCTGGCCGACTACGTGGCCCTGGGCGCGATGTGGGGTTCATCCTTTTTATTCACGCGGCTGGCTTTGGCCGATTTTGGGCCACTGCCCGTGGCGGCTGCCCGAGTGGGCATAGCCGCGCTGTTTTTGCTGCCAATTGTGGTGCTGAAAGGCCTGCTGCCTGAGTTGAAGCAACACTGGAAAAAGATCTTTTTTCTGGGCCTTTTCAACTCGGCCATTCCGTTTGCGTGTTTTGCGTTTTCATTGCTGGCCATCACCACGGGTTTGTCAGCCATTTTGAATGCCACCACACCCATGTTTGCCGCATTGATCGCATGGGTCTGGCTTAAAGACAAGCCCGCGCTGACCCGCGTTGCAGGGCTGGTGATTGGCTTTGCAGGCGTCGCCATGCTGGCGTGGGACAAGGCCACCTTCAAACCTGACGCCTCGGGCATCGCGCCCGGCTGGGCCGTGCTGGCGTGTTTGCTGGCCTGCGTGTGCTACGGCTACGCAGCAAGTTTCACCAAAAAATACATGGGCGGCATCAGCCCGATGGTGACCGCAGCGGGGAGCCAGATCGGCGCCACGCTTGGGCTGTGTTTGCCTGCCCTCTGGCTGTGGCCAAAAACCGCACCCAGCGCCACTGCTTGGGCAGCTCTGGTGGTGCTAGGCGTGGCGTGCACCGGCATCGCCTACATTTTGTTTTTCAGACTGATTGAAAAAGCCGGCCCGCAACGAACGCTGACCGTGACATTTTTAATCCCGGTGTTTGCCGTGCTTTATGGCTCAATATTTTTGAAGGAAGTCATCACGCCGTGGATGGTGCTTTGCGCGGCAATCATTGTGTGCGGCACCGCGCTGGCGACTGGGCTGGTGAAACTTAAAGCAAGCCCGCCACCACGTTGATACTCAGCGCCAGTATCAGCATATTGAAGCCAAAAGACAGCACGCCATGCAGCATGGTTAACCGGCGCATTTCACGCGACGTGACTTGCACGTCAGACACCTGAGACGTCATGCCCACCACAAAAGCGTAGTACAAAAAGTCAAAATAATCCGGATCCAAACCGCCCGGAAATTTCAGGCCCGCGCCATCAGACTCGGCTTGCTTTTCTTCAAAGTAATAGCGGTGCGCATACCGAAACGTAAACATGGTTTGAATAAACAGCCACGACGCCGCCAGCGCCAGCACCGACAAACCAATATGCAGCCCGCGCTGCAGGCCCGACAAATCCTGGCTTTGGTGCATCAGCACCGTGATCGCCGCCACGCAAACCACATTGGCCAACAGCAGCACCAAAAACAACACTGCACTCGGCTCGTCTTGCGCCTGCGCCCGCGCGCGAGTGCGCGCGGCGTCAAAGCCCACACACAGCCACCAGGCCAGGCCCAAATACACTGCTAACCCGGCGCACCACGCCAGCAGCGCCCGAAATTCCCCGCCCATAGGCAAGGGCAGCGCGGCTACTGCCACGGCGGTAACCAGCCCATAGGTCAAACGCTGCGGGCCAGTAGTTTCAGAAAAGTGTTTTTTCATGCAACGATTGTGGGGCAAACTTTGCTGAGCTTGAGTAAGCAAAAAGCCTTGTTACTCAATGAGCAACAAGGCTTTTAAACTGGCGGAGCGGACGGGACTCGAACCCGCGACCCCCGGCGTGACAGGCCGGTATTCTAACCAACTGAACTACCACTCCTGGTAGCCGCTAGCCGATTTCTCGACTAGGCAACTTTAAACAGCGTTCACTCTCTCGAGCCAAGTGCCTTCATTGCTGAAGGCTGCTGCCTGCTTGTGCCGTTTTACTTTGCAGTAAAAACTTGGCGACCCCACGGGGATTCGAACCCCGGTACTCACCGTGAAAGGGTGATGTCCTAGGCCTCTAGACGATGGGGTCAAAGCCTTGGAACTTCCAGAAAGGTTTAAGCATTTCTGCATCAACCAGACAAAAACTCTCTCAAAATCAAATTCTTCTCAACGACTCACCAATATGAATTGGTGGAGGTAAACGGGATCGAACCGATGACCTCTTGCATGCCATGCAAGCGCTCTCCCAGCTGAGCTATACCCCCTTTAGATTTTGCACCGCTGCAATTTCTGCCGAGCCTTGAATTATAGCCCGAAAAGGTGAGGCCTTTCAAGCGCTCAATGGACTGAAAGCCGGGCAATCACATCTGCGGGCGTCATCAACTCCAAAATCGCGTCAACCGACGGGGTTTGTGGCGTACCCATCACGAGGACTCGCACCGGCATGGCAAGCTGCGGCATTTTCAAGCCGGTGTCTTGCAGCACTTGCTTGATGGCCGCTGCGATACCCGCTTTATTCCATTCGCAGGCGGCCAGTGCCACACTTAATTTTTCGATTGCTGGCCGCACGGCAGGTGTGACGTGCGCCGCCATATCGTCGGCACCCGGCTGCGCGGGCAATACCAGTTTGTCTAGCCAAGCCGCCAGTTCCACCAGTGTGCTGCAGCGGTCTTTGAACAAGCCACAGCCGCGAACCAACTGAGCAGGCGCAATGGCAGCAGCAACGCCAACTGCCAAAAAGGGTTTAACACTTTCGGCCAACGCTTCATCGCTCATCGCTTTGAGGTGTTGGGCATTGACCCAACGCAGTTTGGCTTCATCAAACTGCGCTGCGCTTTTGCCCAAATGGTCCAAATTAAACCAGCTCACAAACTGCTCGCGGCTGAAGATTTCATCGTCGCCGTGACTCCAACCCAGCCGCGCGAGATAGTTCACCACTGCATCAGGCAAAAATCCTTCAGCGGCAAATTGCGTAACGGGTTTTGCCCCGTTGCGCTTGGACATCTTCGCCACGTGTTTTTCGCCGTGCTCATCAACCGACTCAGTCATCACGGTGGGCAGGTGCGCATACACCGGCGCGCCTTTTCCCAACGCTTGAAAAATATTGATCTGGCGCGGCGTGTTGTTGACGTGGTCGTCACCGCGAATCACGTGCGTAATCGACATGTCGATATCGTCTACGACCACGCAAAAGTTGTACGTTGGGGTGCCGTCAGGCCGGGCGATGACCAAATCATCGAGCTCGTCGTTACTGATTTCAATGCGGCCTTTGACCTTGTCTTCCCACACCACCGAGCCGCCTTGCGGGTTTTTGAAACGCAGCACGGGTTGTACGCCTGCAGGCACCGCTGGCAAGGTTTTGCCCGGCTCGGGCCGCCAGGTTCCGTCGTAGCGCGGCTTTTGCTTGGCTGCGGTTTGCGCTTCGCGCAGTGTGTCAAGCTCGACCATGCTCATGTAGCAGGGGTACACATGACCGGCGGCTAACAAATCAGCCAGCACCGCTTTGTACCGCGCCATGCGCTGCATTTGAAAAAACGGGCCTTCGTCGTGGTTAAGCCCCAGCCAGCGCATGCCTTCAATGATGACATCTACCGCCTCTTGACTTGAGCGCTCAACATCCGTGTCTTCAATACGCAGCACAAACACGCCGCCTGTAGCGCGAGCAAATGCCCACGGGTACAGCGCCGAGCGAATATTGCCTAGGTGAATAAAGCCTGTCGGCGACGGCGCAAAACGTGTGCGTGTTTTTGTCGTCATTTCAAGCTGTCCAAGCCGCGCCGTAAATCGGCCTTGATGTCTTCCACATGGTCCAGGCCAACTGCCAGACGAATCAAGCCTTGGCTAATGCCCGCAGCTTGGCGTTGCTCTTCAGTCAAGCGGCCATGCGACGTGGTACCGGGGTGACAAATGATGGTTTTGGTGTCACCCAGATTGGTGGCAATGCTGACCACACGGGTGCTATTGATGACATGAAACGCATTGGCGCGGGCAGCATCAGCCGTGTCACCCCGCAATTCAAACGACAACACGGGGCCGCCCACGCCTGACTGCTGGCGCATGGCCAAGTCGTGCTGCGAGTGCGATGCCAAACCGGGGTAATAAACACGCGCCACGGCGCTTTGGGTTTCGAGCCACTTCGCTACCGCCAACGCATTGGCGCTTTGCGCCTGCATGCGTATGCCAAGCGTTTCAAGCCCCTTGAGCACTACCCAGGCATTAAAGGGCGCCAGCGTCATGCCGGCGGTGCGCACAATCGGGCCGAACACATCGACGATGAGTTTGCTGGGCCCGCAAATCGCGCCTGCCATCACGCGGCCCTGGCCATCCAAATATTTAGTGCCGGAATGGATGATCAAGTCTGCACCAAACTCAATCGGGCGCTGCAAGGCGGGCGAGCAAAAACAGTTGTCTACGGCCAGCAACGCGCCTGCGCTGTGTGCCAGGTCGGCCAGCGCTGCAATGTCGCAAACCTCAGTCAAGGGGTTGGTCGGCGTTTCAGCAAAAAGTATCTTGGTGTTGGGGCGCAGCGCGGCTTTCCACTCAGTCACATCGGTTTGTGAAACAAAGCTGGTCTCCACACCAAACTTGCCAAACTCGCGGCCAATCAAATTAATGGTGGAGCCGAACATCGAGCGCGAGCAGATGACGTGGTCACCTGACTTCAAGAGGCCCATGCACATCATCAAAATAGCGCCCATGCCGGTCGACGCGCCAATGGCGGCTTCGGTGCCTTCCATTGCGGCAAGGCGGCGCTCAAAACTGGTCACGGTGGGGTTGGAAGTGCGGCCGTAGGTATAGCCGTCTTCAGTGCCTGCAAAACGCCGTGCCGACGTCTCGGCATCAGGTTGCAAAAAGCCGCTGGTCAAGTACAGCGCTTCGGAGTTTTCGCCGTACTGGCTAGGCTCGATGGCCACGCGCACGGCAAGCGTGTCGCGGTGCAGGTTGTCGGGTAATTTATTGGTAGTCATTTCACACTTCTTCAGGATTGGGCAGCGCCAGGCGCGACACATCCACGCCGCCTTCTTCACCACTGTCTGTGCGGCCCGCATTCATTTTGGCAATTGATTCGGGCGTGATGTCGCCTGTAACGTACACGCCATCAAAACAGGACGCATCAAAGCCATCGAGCTTCGGGTTAAGCGAGCCGATAGCGCGCTTCATGCCTTCGACTTCTTGATAAATCAGCGCGTCGCAACCAATCGCCACGCGAATTTGCTCCACCGTGCGGTCATGCGCTACCAGCTCGGCTGAGGTCGGCATGTCAATGCCGTACACGTTAGGAAAGCGCACGGGCGGCGCTGCGCTGGCCAAGTACACCTTTTTTGCGCCTGCGTCGCGCGCCATTTGCACGATTTCTCGGGACGTGGTGCCGCGCACAATCGAGTCGTCTACCAGCAGCACGTTGCGGCCCTTAAATTCACTGGCAATCACGTTGAGCTTTTGGCGCACCGATTTTTTACGCACGCCCTGCCCCGGCATGATGAAGGTGCGGCCCACGTAGCGGTTTTTAACGAAGCCTTCGCGGTACGGAATACCCAGCAAATGCGCGAGCTGCGTGGCACTGGGCCGACTTGATTCAGGGATCGGGATGATCACATCAATCTCGTTGGGCGGCACGGTTGAAACCACCCGCTTGGCCAATGTTTCACCCAGGTTCAGGCGTGCCTGGTACACCGATATACCGCTCAGTACTGAATCAGGACGTGCCAGATAAACAAACTCAAAAATGCAGGGTTTGAGCACCGCGTTGGCAGCGCATTGCTGGGCGTACACCTGGCCGTCCAAATCGACAAACACGGCCTCGCCGGGGTCGATGTCGCGGTCAAACTGGTGGCCTGTGCCGTCAAGCGCCACGGACTCGCTGGCCACCATCACGGTGCGCGCGCCGCCGACCGATGTGCTGCCCATGCACAGCGGCCTGATGCCGAACGGGTCACGAAACGCCAGCAAGCCGTGCCCCGCAATCAGCGCCACCACGGCGTAAGAGCCCTTCACCCGCTTTTGCACGCCGCGCACTGCTGCAAACACATCGGCTGCTTTTAACGGCAGGCCGCGCGTGGTTTTTTCAAGCTCGTGGGCCAGCACATTGAGCAGTACTTCAGAGTCGCTGTCGGTGTTGATGTGCCGATGGTCAGTATTGAACAGCTCGGCCTTTAGCTCAGCCGCGTTGGTTAAGTTGCCGTTGTGCGACAACACCAAGCCAAAAGGCGCGTTAACGTAAAACGGCTGCGCCTCGTCTTCACTGAACGCATTTCCTGCAGTGGGGTAACGCACCTGTCCCAAACCGACATTGCCCGGCAACGCACGCATGTTGCGAGTACGAAAAACATCGCGCACCATGCCTTTGGCTTTGTGCATGAAAAATTTGCGGTCAAGCTGCGTAACGATGCCGGCGGCGTCTTGGCCGCGGTGTTGCAGCAGCAGCAAGCCGTCGTAAATTAACTGGTTAACCGGCGCTTGGCTAACGACGCCGACTATGCCGCACATGGTGTTTTCTTCATGAAAATTTTGGTTCGAATTTCGGGTTAAATCAAATACTTTGCAAACTGTTCTGGCAGCATCGGCTTTAGCGTAATCAAGGCTGTATTCAACACACCTGCCCCCGTGGACTCTTGCCACCAACTGCTGTTTTTCAGCGCGGTAATGTTCATCACGACGGTAGCCGCCAACAGCAAAATTACCCCACGCAGCAGGCCAAAACCTGCGCCTAGCGTTCTGTCTATTGGCCGCAGCCCCACCGCCTGCACAAACTTTTTAATCGCTACCGTTAACAAGCTGCACACCACCAGCACACCGATAAATACCAGCACGAACGCCGCCGCATAACGCACAGACTGGCCAGCCGACTGCAGCGGCAACATGCTGGCGACAACAGGCGCAAACCACTGTGCCGCGAAAAAAGACACCGCCCAGCCCATCACCGACAAAACTTCATACACCAGCCCGCGCCAAGCGCCGATCAACATCGACAGCCCCAACACGCCGAGCAGCGCCCAATCCAGTGTGGTCACAGCGTCAATATGGCGGCGGGCAAATCAAGCGATTTGATTTTGCTGGCGGCTTTTTCGGCATCAGCCTTGCTGGCAAATGGGCCCACACGCACGCGGGTGCGCTCGCCGTCTTTGGTTTGCGCCACTTGGGTGTAGGTTTTGAGGCCCGCTTTTTCGAGTTTTTGCCGTACTTCTTTGGCCTTTTCGGCGTCTGCGAACGCACCGACCTGCACCACCAATCGTTGATCGGCGGCATCAGCGGCTGCAGTCTTGGGGGCGGCGGCGCTTTGGCCGTCTAGCAAAGCCTTGGCGCGGGCGCCGTCGTCAACCTTGGCAACTGGCTTGGTTTCAGGTTTGGTTTCGGCCTTGGGTTCGGGTTTGGCTTCAGGCTTCGGTTCAGGTTTTGAAGCAGTTGCTGGCTCTGCCTTAGCGACTTTCTCTGCTTCTTTTTTTATAGCTGCTGGCGCCGGTTTTAATTGGGCTTCGGGCTTTTTGTCTGTCACTATTTCTTCTTGGCTGCCCAAACTGGCAGCCGCAGCCACTTTGTCTGTCTTTTCGGTCTTTTCGGTCTTTTCAGGTTTTGCCGCAACTGCTTGGGACGCGGGTTTGTTCGGTGCGCTGCTCAGCGCATCGGGTTTGGCGGGCAGCGTCAAAGGCTTGACGCTATTTTTGCCAGGGATCTCGATCGGGATGTCGACGGCCACCGGGCGGGGCTGCGCATCAAACAGCAGCGGAAACCCAACAACGCCAATCAGCACCAAAACGGCTGCACCTATCAACCTGTGCTTGGCCCGTTTGCGAATCGCATCCATCGTTTCTGGCTGCCCGGCACCCGGCGGCTGGGGTGCAGAACTGGAACCCCGGCGAAAGTTAAAAAACGACATGGTGCGTGGTGTGACTTGTAGTGCTCAAAATGAGGCCTGGTTGCGGGCGATTACTGAGGGAGGTTTAACTACGGTTTTCTGCCTTAGGCAGCTAGGTGTTTGGCACCAAGGCGCGGCAGACCATTTTTCAAAATTCCACCGACGGTATAGAACGATCCGAACACCACAATTCTATCAGCGGGGTCAGCCGCAGCGACTGCTGAAGCGAGTGCGGTTTCAGGCGATGTGTAAGCGCTGGCAAGGGCGTCTTTTCGTGTGTTGTTAGCGCGCCATTTGCCTAGCAACGCGTCGGCGGTTGCGGCGCGCTCGGTCGGCAAGTCAGTGAAGTACCACTTGTCAATCAACGGGCCCATTCTGGCCAGCATCGGGGTCACGTCTTTGTCGGCCATGGCACCAAAAACGGCGTGGGTGCAGGGGTAAAAGCCCATGGCGTCGAGGTTTTCAGCCACGGCAGCGACCTAATGCGGGTTGTGCGCCACGTCCAGCACCAGCGTGGGCTGGCCGGGAATGAGCTGAAAACGCCCTGGCAGCTCGACCATCGACAGGCCCACCCGCACCGCCTGCGCGGTGATGGGCAAGCGGTCGCGCAAGGCGGTCAGGGCGGCCAGCACCCCGGCGGCATTGACCAGCTGGTTGGCGCCGCGCAGCGCCGGGTAGGCCAGCCCGGCGTAGCGCCGGCCGCGGCCGGCCCAGCCCCACTGCTGCTTGTCCCCGGAAAAATTGAAATCCTGGCCAAAGCGCCACAAGTCAGCGCCTACTGCGGCGGCGTGGTCAATCACACTTTGCGGCGGCACCGGGTCACTGACCACCACCTGCTTGCCGGCGCGCATGATGCCGGCTTTTTCAAAACCAATACTTTCGCGGTCCTTGCCCAGCAGCTCGGTGTGGTCGATGTCGATGCTGGTGATCAGCGCGCAATCGGCATCGATGATGTTGACCGAATCAAGCCGGCCACCCACACCCACTTCCAGAATCACCACGTCCAGGCCCGACTCGGCCAGCAGGCTGAAAATGGCCAGCATGG
>JANOWB010000019.1:0-4902 GCA_031417695.1 Polaromonas sp. | reverse complement strand
GGCGCGAATAGATGTCGTACGACCGCTCGCCACGGCCTGACTGCTCAATGACCATGGGCACAAGACCCAGCGCCTCGGTTTGCAGTGAATCGGAAGCACTGAACGGAGTACTGTCAGATTGGTTTTTGTACATGCTATGACTCCAAAAGTTAAATTGCTGCTGCTAGAGCTTGGTGATTACTACTTTACCCAAAACAAATGGGGCCGGTGCGCCGGAGTTCAATCCACACACCAGCCCCATTGATTTAAAAATCTAAACGCTTCAGTTTTGCGCCATCAGGTCGTCAAATGACATCGATTTCTCGGTTACTTTGGCTTTAGACATGACAAAGTCAGTCACGTTGTTTTCAATCACCACGGCTTCGACTTCTTGCATTCTGCGGTTATCGCTCAGGTACCAGCGAACCACGTCTTGCGGCTTTTCGTAGCTGGCTGCCAGCTCCTCGATATGCGCCTTGAGTTGCTCGGGCTTGGCCTGCAAGCTGTTGCTGCGAACCAGCTCAGCCACTACCAAGCCCAGACGCACCCGCTTTTCAGCCTGCGGGCGAAAGATGTCGTCTGGAATCGGCGCCTTGTCTGCGTCTTTGACGCCGCGCTGCTTCAGGTCTGCCCTGGCCGACTCAACCATGCGGTCAAGCTCAGACTGCACGCTGGCGTTCGGCAGGTCAAGTTCGGCTTTGCCCACCAACGCATCCATCACAGCGTTTTTATTGCGGGCCAACAAACGAAATTTGACTTCGCGCTCGAGATTTTTCTTGATGTCGCTGCGTAGGCCTTCTACCGATGCATCGGCGATGCCCAGCGACTTGGCAAGTGCTTCGTTGACTTCGGGCAAATGGGCAGCCTCTAGTTTTTTAACCGTCACCATGAAGTCTGCTTGTTTACCGGCAACGTCTTTGCCGTGGTAATCGGCAGGAAAGTTCAACGGAAAAGTTTTGCTTTCGCCAGTTTTCATGCCGCGCACGGCTTCTTCAAATTCCTTAAGCATTTGACCGTCACCAATCAAAAACTGAAAGTCTTCAGCCTTGCCGCCTGCAAATGTTTCACCATCAATCTTGCCTTCAAAGTCAATCGTGGCGCGGTCGCTGTCTTGCGCTGCTGCGTCCATGGCGCGCTGCGAGAAGGTGCGGCGCTGTTTGCGCAAAATATCCAGTGTTTTGTCAATCGCGGCATCGCTGACTTCGGCACTGACTTTTTCGATGTCTGCAGTGGACAGATCAGCAATCTTGACTTCGGGGAAAACTTCGAAAATCGCGTCAAAAGTCATTTCACCCTCCGGGGCGCCGTCTTTTTCGCTGATTTTTGGTTGACCAGCAACCCGCAACTTGGCCTCATTGGCAGCAACTGAAAATGCCTCGCCGACTTTGTCATTCATGACTTCGTAATGCACTGAATAACCGTAGCGCTGGCTAACCACATTCATAGGCACCTTACCTGGGCGAAAGCCGTCCATCTTGACAGTACGAGCCAGTTTTTTGAGGCGCGTATTGACCTCAGTCTGAATGATGCCGACGGGCAGGCTCAGCGTAATTTTGCGTTCCAATTTTTCAAGGGTTTCGACGATCACGGCCATGATGCTCTTTCTAAAATCCAAATGTCACACAAATATCAAGATGGTGCGCGGGGCGGGACTCGAACCCGCACAGTATTGCTACCGTCAGGACCTAAACCTGGTGCGTCTACCAATTTCGCCACCCGCGCTAAATACAAAACGGGCGGCGCATTGAGTGCGCCGCCCTGAATTAGGTCAACTTTTGATTTTAGCCTGTAAAGAATGCAATCACTTGCTTGCTCAGCGCTTTACGCGAAACCATGCTGCGTACATCGCCGGTAGTGCGAGCAAAGTAAGCGCGGTAGCCACAATCAGCCCGCCCATGATGGCGACGGCCATCGGGCCCCAAAACACACTGCGCGAAAGCGGGATCATGGCCAGCACCGCAGCGGCAGCGGTCAACACAATTGGCCGGGCACGGCGCACGGCAGATTCAACGATTGCATCCCAAGCAGCCACGCCCCTGGCCCGCTCATGCTCGATCTGGTCAATCAAAATAACCGAGTTACGCTGAATCATGCCCATCAGCGCAATCACACCGAGTAAAGCAACAAAGCCAAACGGGCGACCCAATAACAGCAGCGCGCCCGCCACGCCGGCAATACCAAGTGGCCCGGTTAAAAACACCAGCATTGCGCGGCTAAAGCTTTGTAGTTGCAGCATCAGCAATGTGAATGTTAAAAACAGCATGATGGGCACGCCTGCGACGATAGACGCTGAGCCTTTGCTGCTTTCCTCGACCGCACCAGCCACCTCAACCCGGTAGCCGCCAAAACCCTGCGTTTTCCATTTTTCTTCCAGCGCTTTGAGTTTGGGCGACAGCTCGTTGCTGACGGTGGCGCCTTGCAGGCCTTCAATGATGTCGCTTTGCACGGTGATGGCGTAGTTGCGACCTTCGCGCCACATCACCCCTGGCTCCCAGGCAAACACCGGCTTGGCAATTTGCGTCAACGGAATTGACTTACCCGATGCGGTGGGCAAATAAGCGTTGGCAATGTCGGTAATGGCGTTGCGCTCATCCAGCGGCTGGCGCAGCACGATGTCAATCAGTTTGTCGCCCTCGCGGAACTGCCCGACATTGCTGCCCGACAAAATGGTGCGGGACGCTTGCGCAATCGACTGGCTGGTGACGCCAAGGGCCCGCGCTTTAGACTGATCGACTTCCAGCCGCAGCACTTTGACCGACTCGTTCCAGTTGTCGTTCACGCCCCGGGTATTAGCGCTTTCGCGAAATATTGCTTTGACCTCGTCCGCGCGCTCACGCAGCACAAGCGGGTCGCTTCCCACCACACGGAACTGCACCGGGTAAGGCACGGGCGGGCCGTTCGGCAGCAATTTCACGCGGCCCCGCACTTCAGGAAACTCTTGCGCCATCAACGCTGGCAGCTTGATGCGCAGCGACTCCCGTACCTTCAAGTCTTGCGGCAATACGATGAACTGCGACACATTGGTTTGCGGAAAGACCTGATCCAGCGGCAAATAAAAGCGCGGCACGCCCGACCCCACCCAGGTGCTAACAGACGTTACGCCCTCTTCTTTTAGTAGCCTTGCCTCAACGCGCTTGGCAGTCGCCTCGTTGGCGGCAAATGAGGTGCCTTCAGGAAACCAGATGTCCAGCATGATTTCTGGTCGGCTTGAGTCAGGAAAAAACTGCTGCTGCACCTTGCCCATGCCCACAATGCCGAGCGCAAAAATGAGCACCGTTGCACCGATGGTGACCCAGCGGTATTGCACGCACCAGTTCACAGCTTTGCGAAAGACGTTGTAGAAGGGCGAGTTGAACATTTCGTGACCTTCACCGCCTGCACTGTGCTCGCTAATGTCATCTCTCGCTTTTTCCACCACATGGTCAGGTTTTTTAAGCAGCAGCGTGCCCAGGTACGGCACGAAGTACACCGACACAATCCAGCTCAGCACCAGCGCAATGACCGTTACCGCAAAAATCGCATAGGTGTATTCGCCCGTCACAGATTTCGCCAAGCCAATTGGCAAAAAGCCTGCAGCAGTGATCAACGTACCAGTCAGCATCGGCATGGCGGTAACGTCATAGGCAAAGGTAGCAGCGCGCACTTTGTCGTAGCCCTCTTCCATTTTGCGCACCATCATTTCAACCGCAATGATGGCGTCGTCGACCAACAAGCCGAGCGCGATGATGAGCGAGCCAAGCGAAATTTTATGCAGCCCAATGCCAAAATAAAGCATCGCTGAAAAAGTGACGCCCAGCACCAGCGGAATGGTGATGCCCACGACCAGCCCCGGCCGAATGTCGATGTAGTAGCGCTTGTACAAAGGCAAGCGCTGGCCGGGTAGCGTTGAGCGCTTGTGAAAGCCCAACGCGATAAAGCTGACCGCCAGCACAATAACGACTGCTTCAATCAGTACGCTGACAAACTCATTGACCGACGTAGCCACGGCGGTAGGCTGGTCTTGTATTTGCACCATCTTGACGCCAGCGGGCAGGCTTCGGCCGACTTGAGCAGTCAATGTTTTAAGCGATTTGCCTAGCTTGATGATGTCGCCACCCTTGATCATGGACACACCAATAGCAATGACTTCTTTGCCTTGGTGGCGTACTTTGATCGATGGCGGGTCAACATAGCCGCGTTTGATCTCTGCAATGTCACCAAGCCGAAGCTGGCTGCCCGCCGCGCTGGTGCCAGCGCCGTAACCGGCACCGCGAATCGGCATGGCACGCAGCTCTTCAATGGCCAAAAATTGCCCCGCTACCCGCACCTGCACCACATCAAGCGGGGTTTGCAGCGCGCCACTAGACTCCACTGCGTTTTGCTGGGCCAATTGGCTAAGCACCTGATTGAAGTCCAGCCCCAATTGCGCCAGTCGTTTTTGCGAAATTTCGATAAAGATTTTTTCGTCTTGTGCGCCAAAAAGCTCCACTTTGGACACGTCTGGCACGCGCAGTAACTGCTGGCGTACATCGTCTGCGAAGGTCTTCAGTTCAGCGTAGTTAAAGCCGTCTGACTCCAGCGCATAAATCACGCCGTACACATCACCAAACTCGTCGTTGAAAAACGGGCCTTGCACCCCAGCCGGCAAGGTGGCGCGCATGTCGCCAATTTTCTTGCGCACTGTGTACCAAGTGTTGCTAACGTCCGCGCCCTTGATAACGTCTTTGACCTGAAAAATAATCTGCGACTCGCCAGGCTTGGAATAGCTGCGAATTTTGTCGGCGTAAGGCACTTCTTGAAGCGTGCGCTCAATCTTGTCGGTGACCTGCTCTGCTACCTGCTGCGCCGTAGCGCCCGGCCAATAAGTGCGCACCACCATGGCCCTGAACGTAAACGGCGGGTCTTCGTCTTGCCCCAACTGAAAATACGCCGCAAAGCCGAGCA
>JANOWB010000018.1:0-1982 GCA_031417695.1 Polaromonas sp. | reverse complement strand
GGCCCGCACACGTAAAACAAACCGTAGGGCTTGCTAACGGTTTTTTCTAGTCGCTCTTTGTTGTGGGCAGTCAGCCCCAGCTTTTCAAGCGGTATGGGCTCGCCTGCGGCCAAAATGCGCATGACCACGTCTTCAACCCCGCCTGATGACGGAATGGTGGCTACGCGCAGCTCAATATCTAACGGGCCGTATTTTTTGAACTTGATTTTGCCGTCTTGCGGTTTGCGCTTTTCTGAAATATCAAGGTCGCACATGATTTTGAGGCGCGTGACCATGGCTTGCCTGAACTGCGCGGGCACTTCGATGTACGGCTGCAGCGTGCCGTCAATTCTGAAGCGAATGCCGGTTTTGGCTTTGCCGGGCATGGGCTCAATGTGAATGTCAGACACCTTCTGGTTGTACGCGTCAATGATGACTTTGTTGACGAACTTGACTAGCTCGTTATCGGCCGCTGCCGACTCTAACGCTGACTCGTCATGCGCGTCGCTCTCAAGTGGCGAGTCCATATCGGCCAGCAGCTGGTCAATCGAGCCGCCATCCGCGCCCGCGCCAAAAAGTTGGCCCAGCGTTTCTTCAAACTCAGTTTGGGTGGTGACGGTGTAGCTGAATTTGCTGGTGCGCGGAAACACTTGCGGCACCACACGCGCGCCGCGCACGGCCTCGGGGTCAACACACATAACAACCAGGCCTGCCGGGGTTTCTTCCAGCGGCATCCAGCCTTGTTGAACTACGAATTCACGTTTTAGCACGCCGTGCAGCATTTCCGAGCGAATACGCCCGCTGTTAAACGGCTCGTACGGTACGCCGAAAAACTTGGCCAGTGACGGGCCAATTTGCGATGGCCGAATACCGTGGTCGGCCATCAGCAAGTGTTCAACTGTTACGCCGCCCAATCGGGCTTTTTGTACGCAGGCAGCCAACTGGTCAGCGCTTAAAACGCCATCGGCCACCACGCCGTCGTATTTGGTGGCTTTGCGGCGCTGCGCGTCGCTGGCTTTTTGCAGCCGCTGGCGAATGGCAATGCCGAGTGTTTTGCACAACTGTTTGGCGCCGTCTTCTTCTAATTTTGCAAACGGTTGGTCGCTGCGGTTGTTGATGATTTGCAACACGCCGCTGAGTGTGTCGCCATCGAGCACGGGCACCACCAGCATTTGCTTGGTGCGGTAGCCCGAGCGTTTGTCGACTTCTTGCAAAAAGGTGAGCTTGGGGTGTATTTTGCTGAGCTCGCTTTGGTCGTACACGTCAACAATATTGACCGGCGCATGCGCCATGGCGACGTAGCCCGCAATGCTTTGCGGTGTGATGGGCAGCTTTAAATCGCGGCTGGTGTTCAGGCCGATTTTGACTTTTGAAATGATGGATGCACCGTCATCGCTGACGGCGTACAGCGTCAGGCGGTCAGCGTTGAACAGGCGGCAGATGTCCTGACTGGCATCGAGCATGATCTGGTCGATGTTTTCAGTTTCATGAATGCGGGTGGTGACTTGCTGGAGTTGCCTGAAAAACAGTGCCTCAAACGTTACGCCACGCTGGTGCGGCGGCAGCATTTGCGAGTTGAAAAACTCGTCTTCAGGGCTGCGCGGCTCTACGGCGGCCAAGCCACCAAACGCGCTGTTGGTGATGCCACCGATATTGCCCGGGCCGCTCATACGTCAAACACCTGGCCCGCCCGAAGCCAGCGAATGTCGTGCACCACGTTGTTGCCGCCGGGGGTGGTTTGGTCAAAACGCTGAATTTCAGCCATGATGAGCTCGGTTTCAAACGGTTTGGTGTGCGTGATGTAAATCGGGTATTTTTTTGACTTGTCGATAAAGTCGAGCTCGTTGGCGAGCGTTTGCGGTGACAAGTGCAAGCTGAGTTTTGCCAACCCCTGCTCGCGGTTACTGAACGCGGTTTCAATCACCAGCATAGCCACGTCGAGCTGGTTGATGCGCGCCCACAGCGCGGGGTTGCGCTCGGTGTCGCCGGTAAATACCCAGCAC
>JANOWB010000017.1:0-6787 GCA_031417695.1 Polaromonas sp. | reverse complement strand
GATTTCAAATGTACGAGTACCAACAACCTGACCTCAAAGGTCACTTCGGCGTTTATGGCGGCAGTTTTGTATCAGAAACCCTGACCCACGCATTAACTGAACTTAAAGAAGCCTACGCAAAAAACCAGCACGAACCTGAATTTTTAAAAGAATTTCAGTACGAGCTGGCACACTTTGTAGGCCGCCCTTCCCCGATTTACCACGCCGCCCGCATGAGCCGTGAGCAAGGTGGCGCGCAGATTTACTTCAAGCGCGAAGACCTGAACCACACCGGCGCGCACAAAATCAACAACACCATCGGCCAAGCGATGCTGGCCAAACGGATGGGCAAACCGCGCGTGATTGCCGAAACCGGCGCAGGCCAGCACGGCGTGGCCACCGCCACCATTTGCGCCCGCTATGGGCTGGAATGCGTGGTGTACATGGGCAGTGAAGACGTCAAGCGCCAAAGCCCCAACGTGTACCGCATGAAGCTGCTAGGCGCAACGGTGGTGCCGGTGGAATCAGGTAGCAAAACGCTGAAAGACGCGTTAAACGAAGCCATGCGCGACTGGGTGGCCAATGTTGACAACACTTTCTACATCATCGGTACCGTGGCCGGGCCGCACCCGTACCCGATGATGGTGCGCGACTTTCAAAGCGTGATTGGTAATGAATGTATCACCCAGATGCCCGCGATGACAGGCGGCCTGCAACCCGATGCGGTACTGGCCTGCGTGGGCGGCGGCAGCAACGCGATGGGCATTTTTCACCCCTACATTGCTTATGAAAACACCCGCTTGATCGGTGTTGAAGCGGCTGGAGAAGGCATGGACAGCGGCAAACATTCAGCATCCCTGCAGCGCGGCCTGCCCGGCGTGCTGCACGGCAACCGCACCTACGTGCTGCAAGACGACGACGGCCAGGTGACAGAAACCCACAGCATCAGCGCTGGCCTGGACTACCCCGGCGTCGGCCCCGAGCACGCATTTTTAAAAGACATTGGCCGCGCTGAATATGTTGGCATCACCGACAAAGAAGCGCTCGACGCCTTCCACTACACCTGCCGCACCGAGGGCATCATCCCCGCGCTTGAATCAGCACACGCTGTAGCCTATGCCATGAAGCTGGCCAAAACCATGCGAGCCGACCAGTCGATTCTGGTCAACCTGTCGGGCCGGGGCGACAAAGACATTGGCACCGTAGCTGACTTGAGCAATGGTGATTTCTTTTGCCGCCCGAGCTGCAAAGGCCAGTCGGTAAAAGGTGGCGAACAGGCGGTTGAGCACGTCATCGAGTTTGCCAAATGAGCCGCATCACAACGACTTTTTCAAAGCTCAAGGCACAAAACAAAACTGCGCTCATCCCCTACGTCATGGCAGGCTTTCCCTACGCCGACGTGACGCCAGATCTGATGCACGGCATGGTCAGCGCCGGGGCCGATGTGATTGAACTCGGCATCCCCTTTTCAGACCCCAGCGCCGACGGGCCGGTGATTCAAAAAGCCGGTGAAAAAGCACTAGCGCTAGGCATCGGACTGGCCAAGGTACTCGACATGGTCACCGCCTTTAGAACGCAAGACAAAACCACGCCCGTCGTGCTGATGGGTTACGCCAACCCGGTTGAGCGTTACGAGATCAAAAACGGCGCAGGCAGCTTCATCAAAAACGCCTCGACCGCAGGCGTAGACGGCATGCTGATCGTCGACTACCCGCCCGAGGAATGCGAAGCCTTCGCCGCCTCCTTAAGCGCCCACGACATGGACCTGATCTTTTTGCTGGCCCCTACCAGCACAGACGAACGCATGGCCCAAGTCGCACGCGTGGCCAGCGGCTACGTGTACTACGTGTCGCTCAAAGGCGTGACAGGCGCAGGCAACCTGGACACAGGTGCAGTAGAAGCCATGCTGCCCCGCATCCGCCAGCACGTCAGCATTCCGGTAGGCGTGGGCTTTGGCATACGCGACGCGGCCACAGCCAAAGCCGTCGGCAAGGTAGCCGACGCTGTGGTGATTGGCAGCAAGATCATTCAGCTGATTGAAAACGCACCGCGTGACAAGGTGGCGGGCATTGCGCACGATTTTCTGGCGGAGATTCGGGCGGCGCTGGCGTAATTTGCGCTACCCGCACGCTACAGCCGCGTAATAACGAAAATCGGCCCTTTTTTGAGGGTGTTTATTGCCATTAGTCCAATAAATACGGGCGCGAGCAGCTCACTAAAAGATAGCGTTTAATCGCACCAATTGATCGCTGCACTACAACGCCAGAGCCTGGGTTATGCTCTTGCCAACTTACAAGAAAGATGCCTGATGAGCAACCACCCTTTTGGCCAAAGTGATGAACCAATCGCTGGTCACGCCTTTCCCCTTTTGCACAATGCTGTGTACTGCAGCCGCGCGGCCGCCGGGGTAGACGACGCCTCTGTAGCGAAAATTATTGAGGTGTCTCGGCGCTGCAACCCCGCACAGGGCATTACCGGCTTGCTGGTGTTTGGAAGCGGCATATTTTTTCAGTGGCTCGAAGGGCCCCGAGACAACGTGATGCAGCTGATGGCACGAATTACCACTGACAACCGCCATGAGCAGGTGGTGCATTTGGCCGCGGGTGAGGAAGTGCGCGAACGCATGTTCCCTGATTGGGACATGGAGCTGGTCACGGGTGACGACATTCGTGACGTGTTGACCGACGCGCTTGACAACGCTAAGGATCCAAAAAACGCCGAGGCGCTGCGCTTGCTGCTGACTCAATTAGATGCGGGTCAACTCAGTCCCTTGGAGCATGGGTAAACTGCTCGCTGCAAGAGCTGCGTAGCGTACCTTTCTTCACCCTGTCGACGTGATTGACCAACCAGCCACCCATAAACTACCATCAAAACGCTATTAAAATAAGAGCTGCTCGCGCCCCGTTCTATTGGCCTAAAGCACTATTTAATTGCTGTCAGACCAAATAGATCAGCAACCAGCCGCGTCAGCGCAGTTTTACTCACCCGCCTTAAGGACTTCAGCTATGTCTTGGTTAGAAAAACTTCTTCCGCCAAAAATATCACCAACTGACCCTGCCGAACGCCGTAGCGTGCCCGAGGGCCTGTGGATCAAATGCCCCAGCTGCGAAGCAGTGCTGTACAAGACCGATCTTGAAAAAAATCAGAACGTTTGCCCGCAATGCAGTCACCACCACCGCATTGGTGCCAGGCCGCGGCTAGATGCCTTTTTAGACCCCGAAGGCCGCTACGAGTTGGGGCAAGAGGTCATGCCAATTGACCCGCTCAAGTTCAAAGACAGCCGCAAATACCCAGAGCGCCTCAAAGAAGCGCTTGAAACTACGGGCGAAACTGACGCATTGGTTGTGATGGGCGGTGCAGTGCACAGCATTGCCGTGGTGGCCGCGTGCTTTGAGTTTGACTTTATGGGCGGCAGCATGGGCAGCGTGGTCGGCGAGCGCTTTGTGCGCGGCGTACACGCCGCTATTGAGCAAAAAGTGCCGTTTATCTGCTTTACCGCAACGGGTGGCGCGCGAATGCAAGAGGGGCTCCTTTCCTTGATGCAAATGGCAAAAACCAACGCCGCCCTAACCCGACTAGCCAAAAAAGGGCTGCCGTACATCAGCGTTCTGACCGACCCGACCATGGGCGGCGTGTCGGCAGGGTTTGCCTTTTTGGGTGACGTGGTGGTTGCCGAACCCAAAGCCCTAATTGGCTTTGCTGGCCCGCGCGTGATTGAATCTACGGTGCGAGTCACGCTGCCAGAGGGGTTTCAGCGCTCGGAGTTCTTGCAAACCAAAGGCGCTATTGACTTGATCTGCGACCGCCGTGAGCTGCGCAAAACCGTCGCCTCGACCTTGGCAATGCTGCTCAGGCAGCCAGCCGATGCCGTGGCTTGATGGCGCTGGAAGCGCTATATAGTTAGTAGCTGCTCGCGCCCGTATTTATTGAGTAAAAGGCACTTAAGTGGCGTATTTTTGCCCTGATATGGCCAATTTCGGATCAGCTAACCAACTTTAGTCTTCACCGCATGCAGAGCCGACCAAACCCACAGGTCAATCGTGTTGTGAGATGATTTCAGACACTTCATAACCGCCCCGCTCACCTTAAAGCGCTGTTCATGTCTGATAGTCTTATCTTGTCGTCTTTGCCACTGTTCCCACTGGGGACGGTGCTTTACCCGGGCGGACTTTTGCCGCTGCGGATTTTTGAAGTGCGCTACCTTGACATGATCGGCAAATGTCACAAAACCGGCGCGCCGTTTGGCGTGGTGGCACTCACGGAAGGCTCAGAAGTGCGCAGGGCCGACCCGGCCAATGCGCAAAATAATCCGAATGCAGACGGCTTTGCCACAGAAGACTTCAATACCATCGGCACGCTGGCCACCATCACCGAGTTTTCAGTTCCGCAACCCGGGTTAATGGTCATTCGCTGCGAAGGCGCGCAGCGCTTTAAGATTTCAAATCGGGAAAAGCTTAAGCACGGCCTGTGGATTGCGGACGTTGTGCGGCAGCCCAGCGACATCGAAGTCAACGTGCCGACTGATCTTCAGTCATGTGCCAATGCGCTGGGTAAATTGATTAAAACACTGCAACAACGCGGCATCAGCGCTGATCAAATGCCCGTGCTTGCGCCCTACTTGCTAGACGACTGCGGCTGGGTTGCCAACCGCTGGTGCGAACTTTTGCCTATTCCCGTAGAGCTCAAACAGCACTTGATGGTTTTAGATAACCCGCTGGTTCGCCTGGAGCTGGTCAGCGACATTTTGGAGCGAACCGGCATCTCGTTTTAAGCGCGATTTGCTCGCACAAAATCCGTTATGCGGGCGATTTGTATTCGGGCACCTGGCTGCGCAGCCACTGCCTGACTTGCTGGCTATCGGGTGACGGGCCGGCCTCTTCAATCCAGCGGATAACTGCTGCAATTTGCACGGCCTGCAGGCCAGAGCTTTTGGCCACCCGCAATTTGGGGTGCGGCGTGGGTTCTGTGGTTTCGTCATTGGCCAGCAGCTCCTCAAACAGCTTTTCGCCCGGGCGCAAGCCGGTAAATGACAGCGGAATGTCTTGCTCGCTTTTGCCCGAAAGCCGAATCATCATGCGGGCCAGCTCTGCAATTTTCATGGGCTCGCCCATGTCCAGCACATAAATTTGGCCGCTGCTGCCCATCAAGCCCGCCTGCAGCACCAAGCGAGCGGCTTCGGGAATCGTCATGAAGTAGCGCACGATGTCGGGGTGAGTGACCGTGATTGGCCCGCCCTTGGCAATCTGCTCTGTAAACAGCGGCACCACCGACCCACTAGAACCCAGCACGTTACCAAAGCGTACGGACACATAAGACGTCGCAGCAAATTCAAGCGCCACGCTTTGCACCACCAGCTCGGCCATGCGCTTGGTCGCGCCCATGATGTTGGTCGGGTTAACGGCTTTGTCGGTTGAGATCAACACAAACTTTTGCGCCCCGCACTCACCCGCCGCACGGGCTGCATGCAACGTACCCAAAATGTTGGTGCGAACGGCTTCAATCTCGTTGTGCGACTCCATCAGCGGCACATGCTTGTACGCCGCCGCATGAAAAAACACCGACGGCTTGTGCTGCATGGCAATGGCGCGCAGCCGGTCAAGCTCGCGCACGTTGGCGGTGTAGTACAGGCCCTGCATTTGCGGGTGCGCTTCACGCAGCTCTTGTTCCAGCTTGTAAACCGCGATTTCTGAAGAATCAATACAAACCAGCCGAAGCGCGCCCAAGCGCGCAATCTGGCGGCAAAGCTCCGCACCAATCGAGCCGCCAGCGCCTGACACACACACCGTTTTACCCGCAAAAAGCTCACCCAGCCCCTGCAGGTTGAGTTCCACCGCCTGCCGACCCAACAAGTCTTCAAGCTCGATTTTTCGGGGGCTAGAGCCGTCACTGCGCAGCCATTCGTCTGGCCGTGGCATAGTTAAAAGAGTTAGGCCAGCTTGGGTCGATTGAAGCAGCACATCGCGCCGCACCTCAGAGCCGGGCGGGCTAGCTATCAAAGCTGTAGTGGCGCCAGTAGCCTGCGCGATGGTTGCCACCGAAGCTGGCAAGCCCAACACCGGAATCTGATTGAGGTAAGCACCTTGGTCTGCGGCCAGTGGCGACGCAATTCCCACGCAATGCCACTGCGCAGACCCCTTCAAGGCACGTAAGGCATCGGCAGCGTCTTTAAGCGAGCCAATAATCAGCAGCGGCTTGGAACCGTCGGCGAGCTTGGTTTGTTCAGTAACTGTACGCCAGCCCGCCCGCGCGGCACCCAGCAATACCAGCGCAACCAATGGGTGCAACAACAACACCGAGCGCGGAAACGAAGGCACCCGCAGCATCAAAATGACGACCGCAGACAGTACGCCAGAAATTAAGACCCCCCAGCCGAGCTGGCGCAATTCAGGAAGGCCGATATAGCGCCACACTTGGCGGTAAACCCTCGCCAATGCCAGCCCAACAATAAAACAAGGCAACATCCAGCGAGCGCTTTGCAAGGCGACCGCTTCAAATTCTTGAGGAATATCGAAATTGAAGCGGAGCCAGAAGGCGAGCCACCAGGCTAGGCATACCAAACCCAAGTCAATGAGCCAAAAAGGGAAAATTTCTTTACGCAGTTGCACAGTGTTGCTGACCGGAGGTAATCTGGTTGGGGAAAGTTCTAACTACTGGCGTAGCTTCATTTTGATAGTTTGGTTTTTTCACAAGCCTAAAAACTGTGATCACCGCCCACATTTCCTTGCGCGCTAACCGTGATGCCCACCACGTCCAGCCAAGGCTGCGCAGACTCAACGACGTACCAAAGGATTGAATCTGTTTTTACCAA
>JANOWB010000016.1:0-4837 GCA_031417695.1 Polaromonas sp. | reverse complement strand
CGTGGCGCTGACTGGCTTGACCATTGCTGAGTCCTTCCGCGACGAAGGCCGTGACGTGTTGTTCTTCGTTGACAACATTTACCGCTACACACTGGCCGGCACTGAAGTTTCTGCATTGTTAGGCCGTATGCCTTCAGCGGTAGGTTACCAGCCAACGTTGGCTGAAGAAATGGGCCGCTTGCAAGAGCGTATTACGTCGACCAAAGTCGGCTCAATTACCTCCATCCAGGCCGTTTACGTTCCTGCGGATGACTTGACCGACCCGTCGCCTGCTACCACTTTCGCGCACTTGGACTCCACTGTGGTGCTGTCGCGTGACATTGCCTCTTTGGGCATTTACCCTGCGGTTGACCCGCTTGACTCGACCAGTCGCCAGTTGTCACCAGCGGTGGTGGGTGAAGACCACTACAACACAGCCCGTGCAGTGCAAGGCACGCTGCAGCGCTACAAAGAATTGCGCGACATTATTGCCATTTTGGGCATGGACGAATTGGCGCCTGAAGACAAGCTGGCCGTGGCCCGCGCGCGCAAAATTCAACGCTTTTTGTCGCAGCCGTTTCACGTTGCCGAAGTTTTTACCGGCTCGCCCGGCAAGTACGTCAGCTTGGCCGAAACCATTCGCGGTTTCAAGATGATTGTTTCTGGCGAGTGCGACCATTTGCCAGAGCAGGCTTTCTACATGGTCGGCACCATTGATGAAGCGTTTGAAAAAGCGAAAAAAGTTTAACGTCATCGCGTCGAAAGCTAAGCTATGTCAACCATCCGTGTCGATGTTGTCTCCGCTGAAGAATCTATCTTCTCCGGCGACGCCAAATTTGTAGCCTTGCCTGGTGAGGCCGGTGAATTGGGTATTTTTCCGCGTCACACGCCGCTGATTACACGCATCAAGCCGGGTGCGGTTCGAATCGTGAAAGCCGACGATACAGAAGAGTTTGTGTTCGTTGCTGGCGGCTTGCTCGAAGTACAACCGAACTCGGTGACTGTGCTCAGCGACACAGCCATTCGCGGCAAAGACCTCGACGAAGCCAAAGCCGTAGCCGCCAAGGCCGCAGCTGAAGAGGCTCTTAAAAACGCCAAAGGCGACATCGACATCGCCATGGCGCAATCTGAACTTGCGGTAATGGCAGCTCAAATCGCCGCGCTTCGCAAGTACCGTCAAAAGAAGTAGATAAGAAAACGCAGCTGCAGGCTGCGTGTTTCAGGTAACTCACAAATTTAACTCGATCGGTTCATTAACCGCTCAGCTTGTGCGTTTTCATCCGGCGACGACTCCTTTGAGTATGAATGCAGCTTCACCGTAGACGCCCATGGCGTTAACTACCGCACACGCACCGTGCGAGATACGGTGAAAAGTCTTTTGGCATGCGGTCATATGTCACACACCTGAACATTCTCTTTTTAGTTATGTATGCCGATAGCATGCACACGTACAATCAGGTCGCTGGCAAGCCTAAATCGGCGCGCTGCGTGCGCACATTGCAATTTTGTATTGCACCACCCGTGCGGTAACAGCCGTCCTGCGAATCTACAAACTAAGGTGAAAAGATGAGTGTGATCGTCAATATCTCTTTGCTGGGCTTTGTACCATTTGAAAAATCGACCTTTGAGTCTTTTTTTAAGCTGGCGGGCAGGCGAGACACTGTCTACAAGGTAGTCGAGGACGCCTCTCAAGCCAAGATTTTTCTGATCAACGGTGACAATGCCGCGGCTGCAAGCTGGGTGGTTTCTGGCGCAACCGCTGCGCAAAACGCACTTTTTGTTGGCAAACCCGACGCATCTGGGCGATGGCAGTCCACTGCACCTAAACCGATTCGATTGACCACGGTTTTAGGTTTGCTTGATGTCATGTCTACGAGCGCTGAGGCTGCTCCGGTAGCCAGGCAAGAAACGGCCGCAGTTGTCAGCCCAACGCCGTATGCCAGCCAACCACCGCCTGTGCAGCCGCCTGCGCCGCCTGCGCCGCCCGCACCCACGGGCAGACAAGCTTCGGTCAAACTTGGCTCTGGCCGCCAATCCTTCAGCGACTTCGGGGCTTCCAATTTCATGGGCTTGGCCAAACCCGTCGAACAAAACACAAGTCCCCAGCAGTTTGATGAAATTTTGATCGTCGACGACAGCGATGTTGCGCTTAAGTTTATGCAGAACCGAATCGCTCGCTACGGCTTTAGAGCTCGGCTAGCCCGCAGCGGTGAAGAAGCCTTGAGCCGACTTGCCACTGAAAGCTACAAGTTCATTTTTATGGATGTGATGATGGAAGGGCTTGACGGCTACCAAACTTGTCGCGCCATCAAACAGCGCAAGTACAGCTCAGGCAAAGCACCGATCGTTGTCATGCTCACAAGCCGCGGCGGCAGCATCGATAAAATTCGGGGCGGACTGGCCGGCTGCGACGCTTACCTGACCAAACCACTAAACGAAGCCGAACTGCTCAAGGTACTGAGCAAGTACGACGAACAGGTTGAACGCGGCTTCCAAAGTACCAAGGTCGGGGGCAGCGGCATGAGTTCAATGCAATCACACTGAACCTGTCTACCCCCACTGATTCGACATCGAAGCCTCACCCTTTCACATTAGGAACTACCATGGCCAAAATCCTTATCGTCGACGACTCTCCTGTCGACATTCAAAACTTGCAAAGTATCCTGACCGATGCTGGCCATGTGGTCACACTGGCCACATCTGGCGAAGACGGTGTAGCCAAAGCAAAAGCCAGCCCGCCCGACGTGATCATGATGGACGTAAACATGCCTGGCCTGGATGGGTTTTCGGCAGCGCGCCAACTCACCCAGCACGCCACCACCAAGGGCATTCCGATTGTTTTTGTCACTGGCAAAGATCAAAAAGCAGACCGCGTTTTTGCTCAAATGCTGGGTGCCAAAGGCTTTGTGACCAAGCCCTACACCGCCAGTCAAATTCTGGCGCAAATCTGAACTTCACCGCATTGAACGTGGCTGGCTTAGTGCAATCACAACGAAACCTTGATAACGTCGAGCCTGACTCGCCGAGCAGCAAACCGCTGCAGTTAGCACAGGGTGTCCTGTGCGGAGAACTGCGCCTCGCGTTCACTTTTGGGTGGGCCCGGCAAATTGTTGAAGATTTTGAACTGGTTGGCTTACCAAGGGCACCGGGTTGGGTGCTGGGCGCCGTCAACATCAACGGCTCAATTGTTCCTGTGGTGGATTTGGCCAACTACTTTGCGCAAAGCACGCAGCCAGCGCAGCCACAACGCGGGCACCGGCTGCTAGTAGGCGGCATACAAGCTGAAGACGCTGAGGCTGCATTGGCGGTGGTGTTCACGCACACGCCCGTGCAACTCGAGTACACGATGCAGAACCTCGGTGTGGGTGGTGACAAGCTGTTGCCGCGCTTGCTTGAGGTATGCAGTGGCACGGCAAGCGACGATCAGGGAAATCAGTATTTTGAAATCGATAGCGAGCGACTCATGGACGCCTTGTCCGTCGAGCTTTCGCTCATCTAGTTAAGCATATTGCAACGGAGTTGACATGAATATTCGCCAAAAGATGTTGTTAGGCGCGGCCGCCCTGACTTTGATACCCGTTGCGCTGACTTCACTTTTATTATGGCAAGGCGCCTCCACCTTGAGCGCGGCCACGGTGGGCAGCCAGGTGCGCACGCAGTTGATCTCGCTGCGGGACAACAAGCGCATTCAAGTGCGTGATGAGCTGGAAGACCGAATCAAGTCGCTCCAGGTATTGGCCGCGCAGCGCTCAACGATTGACGCCTACAAGCAGCTTAAAAGCGGGTTTTACGCTGCGGAAAAAGATCTGGCCAAAACGGTTGATTCCGCCGCTGCGACTAAAAACATCACCGAATACGCCGGCCTGTTTTTTAATAACGAGTATGCCAAACGCAACCCAAGCGTCGCCCCGCCGCTGGCCAATGCTATCGCGTCGCTAGACCCCAACGCACTGGCACTGCAGAACGTGTTTATTGTGGACAACCCGAATCCGGTGGGCCTAAAGGAACAGCTCGACGCCCCACCCGTTGACTTTGCCTATGGCCGTGCGCACGCCCAGTTTCACCCCGGCTTTGAGCGAGCGCAGAAGTTGTCAGGCTACTACGACATTTTTTTGATCGACCCAGAATCTGACACCGTCATCTACACCGTGTTCAAGGAGCTCGACTTCGCCACCAAATTAACAGGCAACACGATTGCGGCAAAAACAAAACTAGCTGAGGCTTACTTTAAGGTTAAAGCAGCCAAAAGTGATGCCAGCTACCTCAGCGATTTCGCGCCCTACCTGGCGTCCTACGACGACCAGGCCGCGTTTGCCGCTGTTCCTATTTACGACGGCAGCAAGCAAATTGGCGTGTTGGCCATGCAGTACCCGATCGACAAACTCACTGAAATGATGACCGCGAACAAAGCCTGGAAATCGGTTGGCTTGGGCGAGTCAGGCGACGTGTTTTTGGTTGGCAATGACTCGCTGATGCGCACCAACGCGCGCTACACCCAAGAAGACAAAGCCGCCTTTGTTGCGCAAATGGGGGACAAATTAGACGCCAAGACTAAAAGCTTGATCGACAAAAAGAACACATCTGTAGGCCTGGTCAAGGTCGACTCGGAAGCGACCCGCCTTGGGCTGGCAGGTAAAGAGGGAGTAGCAGACTTTTTAGACTACCGCGGCGTGCCAGTAATTGGCGCGTATGCGCCTGTCAGCGTGCAGGGCCTGAACTGGACCATCGTTGCCAAAATTAACGCGGAAGAGGCCAATGAGCCTATTGCTGAGCTGAACAATTCATCCCTTCTTAGAGCGCTGGTGATTGCGCTGATTGTGGCGGTGGTTGCCGGTATGGCTGTGACATTGTTCTTGCG
>JANOWB010000015.1:0-1799 GCA_031417695.1 Polaromonas sp. | reverse complement strand
GCGAGGGCAGCCTGGCTTTGGGCTCGTCTAACGCGAGACGGGCGCGCCAGCCGGGCAATTTACCAAGCCCGTGCTATTAAAAGCATTGGTTCAAGGAAATATAAAGCCCAGCGCGTACCGCAGACAAAAACGATTGTAGGCTTGCTGGAAAAACTTTGCGATTTACCGCGAGCAGACCGCTCGCTTTGTCGACCAGCGGTTAAAGCAATTGTTAAAGCAACTGCCCGTCTTGGCCGAGCGCCGCGTCCAGGCGCTGCAACAAAAGGGCAACTTGCGCGTCATCGGCTGAAGATGCAGCGGCACCTGTTGCTGTGCTTAAAGGTGTAGCGCCAAGCGTCGGTTGCGGTACTTCAAACGCCAGGTTGAGCGCAGCCAGCACTGCAATTCTGTCGCGTGCCTTGATCTTGCCGCCATCGCGAATTTTGCACATCGCAATGTCTACCCGGTTAACCGCGTCAAGCAGGCGGGCGTCACCATCTGGGGGGCAGCCCAACAAATAGCTTTGGCCCATGATTTGCACTTCAAGCTGCTTCATTGTGCAGCTCCTGTGGGTGCTGAATTTACTTTGCCGCTCGCGTTTTCTGGCAGGCGTTCAAGCAGCGCATCGACCCGTGCGCGGGCGGCGCCTAAACGCGATTTGAGCGAGTCACGTTCTTGGGACAACACGCTGATCTCGTCAGCGAGCAGCGCATTGGTTCGCTGCAATTCTTCGTAGCGCAACAGAAGCCGATCAACGCGATCTGTAATTTGTTCGATGGAAGTGGGGTTTGCCATAGCTTCGCCAATTGTAGGGTTTGCGGCGTGCTCCAGCGTAGAATCTGCGCTGTTGGTGCTCGCGGTGTGGTTCACACGCTGCAGTTCAACGGGAAGCAGGGGGAGGCAAGCGCGACTTATTTCCGGTTTAACCGGTGCCAAGTACGCGATGCCTTTTAACCTGCGCTGCCCCCGCAACGGTAAAACGGACGAAAGCACGCCTGTCCAAGGTCGTGCCTTCAGTCTTCATCTTCAGCCACTGAGTGACTTTAAAAATCATTTGGGAAGGCGATGAAAGCAGTTCCGTCAGCCCGGATACCGGCCAACAAGGTGATGCTGCGCTTTTAAAAAAGCGCGTCGTCTTGTCGCTCATGCACTGGCGGGGATGCCGGTGAGAGTTTTGTTATTGATTGATTCACCCATGAAAACGTGTTTTTACCGTGCGCGCCGTGCCGCACTTCCATTGGCGCTGGCCGCTGCTTTTCCTTCATTCTTGGTGCTGTCGGGTTCTGCTTACGCGCAAAACTCACTGCCAGAAGTCAAGGTCACTGCCACCCGATTCGCCGAGGATGCTTCGTCTTTGGCTTTTGGTGTCAGCGTTATCACCGCCGAAGAAATTCAGGCGTCTGGTGCCACCACCGTTAATGAAGCTATTTCCCGTTTGCTAGGCGTGCCGGGCCGGCTTGATACGTCCGGCGGCAACAACTACACGCTCGATTTGCGCGGCTTCGGCGTAACTGCAGACAGCAACCAGGTGGTGGTGGTCGACGGCTTGCGCTTGAACGAAGCCGATCTGTCCGGCACCGGCTTGGCGTCGATTCCCATTGAATCGGTGTACAAAATTGAGGTGCTGCGCGGCTCTGGCGCCGTGCTGTACGGCGAGGGTGCCAGCGGCGGCGTGATCGTCGTGACCACAAAATCAGGAATCGGCCTGCAACGTAAAAATTCAGCTCAGTTGTATGGCGCTGTGGGCTCCAACGGCTTGCGCGACGTGCGCGGTGCCTTTGCTGTTGCGGCAGGCGGTTTTTCACTTGACGTGTCAGCTG
>JANOWB010000014.1:0-5563 GCA_031417695.1 Polaromonas sp. | reverse complement strand
GTCGTAGGACGAAATGCCGTTTTGATTAACTGCCATTGCAGGCTGCATAAACTCGCGAAATGACTACAAAACCCACCGTCCGAACTGGTCAAGCGCCACCCGTTTTATCCCGCAAAATATTTCATGGCCGTTTCATGGAATCGTTCATGGACCCGGCGTTCAAGCCTGAAGCTGACGCACTCGCCCGGCTCGAAGCAGTTGCTTGGGATGCCTACAAAGAAGGTCGCAAAGCGCCCGTCACCAGCAAGGCAGGGCCGGGCTATGCCGACCCCAGCTACGACCTGTCGGTTGAATGGATTGAGACAAGAAAGCGGATTGAAAAAGCCGAGGCGACACAGAAGAAAAAAGGCAGCCCTTCACGCGTGCTGCTTATCTGCGGCTCTGCTCGAAACGATGGTACTTGCCCCGGAGAAATGTCGAAATCATGGCGCCTTACAAATACTGCAAAGACTACCCTCGTCAAAGCGGGTATTGAAGTCGACCTGCTCGATTTAAGCCTGCTTAACTCCAGCTACCACCTCAACATTCACCCTTGCAAGGGCTGCGCATCAACTGCCATGCCGCTGTGCCATTGGCCTTGCAGTTGTTACCCGAACCATGGGCAGGGCCAAACCAGCGACTGGATGGCTGAAATTTATGAGCGCTGGGCGGCGGCGCACGGCATCATCATCGTGACACCCGTCTATTGGTACCAGTCGCCCAGCCCGTTGAAACTCATGATTGACCGCTTGGTCTGCGCTGACGGCGGCAACCCCGACCCGTCTGCTACCCATGGCAAAGACCCGGCTGCAGCGAAGGCGCTGGAGCTTAAAGGCTGGGACTACCCCAAACACCTGAGCGGCCGAGCTTACGGGGTAGTGGTGCACGGCGATGTGGCGGGCGTTGAGGGCACGCGCCGCGCGCTCTGCGACTGGCTTGAATGGATGGGTATGGTCGACGCGGGTGTTCAGTCCAAGCTTGATCGCTTCATCGGCTATTACGAGCCCTATGCCACCAGCCATGACACACTCGACAAAGACAAAGCGGTACAAGCTGAAGTGCGAAACGTAGCAAGTGCAGTGGCCAACGCAGTCAAGGCGTTGCGTGCGGGCACCTTGTCGCAGCCAGATAGGGGTCTTGTTAGGCCAAGACCGAAATAGTGGCGGCGCACCTTCAGTTTTGAATGACAAAAAAGCCCGCATTCTTTCGAAGCGGGCTTTAGACTAACGGCCGGATAGGGCCTGCTACGTTGACGGCAGCTTACTTGTTAATCGGTGCTTCGGGGGCCGGTGTAGCAGAGCTGCTGTCTTTCATCGTCTTGCCTTTTTTCGACTTGTTCATGGCGCGGCGCTCGTCGCGCATTGCCTTGCGTTTGGCGTAGCCGGCAGTCGGCTTGAGGGCGGGCGCTTTTTCGCCAGTGCTCAACTCGCGGTCGCTGCGGTCAACGCCAGCCTTTGCAGCGCTGCGGGTGGTGTTTGAGGCCCTGCCCGGCTTCGGCGGCTCGCTCAAGTTCCTCGGCGGAGTAGCCGCGTCTGGGCGCACGACGTCTGACTTCACTTCAGCGCGGGTGGTGTCAGATGTGGTGCCAGGCTTCGGTGGCTCGCTCAAGCTTGTGGGCGGCGTACCCGTACCCGGGCGAACGATTTCTGACTTGACGTCAGCTCGTGCTGCTGGGGTGGTAGGGTTTTGAGCTGCAGCAAAGCCAGAAGCGGCCAGCAGCGCGCTCATTAACAGCGATGTGGTTGTGTATTTCATTTCAGATTCCTTAAATGGTTGTCGAGGGGTTCCTCAAAGCCTTGCAGTGAACTGCAGCGCTCTGCGGGGAGGCAATGAAGCAAACCCCACATCTATAAGATAAGTCTTGTGCTGCCTGACAGAAACCAGCGCAAGCGCTCGATCCATGTAGGACGGTGCACGCATGCAGTGTGGTGGTGTGATGTACAGTGACGCCATCTTCGAAGCTGCAAAGATGGCAACGCGTTTTAAACACCTCACCCCAAGCGCACCGCTCTCAGACCAGGTCGCCGACGCCATCGCGCTGGAGGTTCGCACCAGCGGGTTGGTGGCAGGAAACAAACTGCCCACCGAGGCTGAATTGACCGCCCAATTTGGCGTGAGCCGCACCGTGGTACGCGAGGCGGTCTCTCGGCTCAAGTCCCTGGGGTTGGTAGAAACGCGCCAAGGCAGCGGCGCATTTATCAAGGCGGTTGGGTTTTCGCCGCTGCAATTTGATGCGGGCTCTGCGGTGTCAAAGCGCGCAGTGGTTCAAATGGTGGAGGTACGTCGCGCGCTGGAGGCAGAAGTAGCCGCCCTGGCAGCCCAACGGCGCAGCCCGATTGACGTCAAACACATCCAGCGCGCAGCCCTTGCACTTGACCGTGCCGTCAAGGCTGGCCGCGATGGGGTTGACGAAGACGTGGCTTTGCACCGCGCGATTGCCGATGCCGCACAAAACCAGTTCCTCATTAGCACCCTTGATTATTTGCGCCAGTTTTTGCACGGCGCCACCCGCGTCACCCGCGCCAACGAAGCACGCCGTGCTGATTTTGTACGCCAGGTGCAGCTTGAGCACCAAGCCATCATTGAAGCCATCACGTCTGGCGATGTCGCCAAGGCGCGCAAGGCCGCTGCGCGCCACATGGACAACGCCATCAAACGCATTGAGCAAGCCGACCCCACCTTCTGGCAGCAAGAGGGCGTCAAGCTGGCCAGCCCGTTGGTAGCGAGCAGCGCGCGGCGTTGAATTCAAGGCTTTACAACGTTGATTTACTGGAAAACCCGAGGCGCTCAATTAGCACAAATTTGTATGATAACCTGACAAATAACATCAAGAACCACCACCAAAAACTTGAAAGACTGAGCGATGAAAAAACATCTATTTATAGCTCTAGCGTTAGCGCTGCAGCTACCTGCCGTATGGGCGCAAGCCTGGCCAAACAAGCCCATCAAAATCATTGTTCCGTCCGCCGCAGGCTCGGCACCAGACACCATGACGCGCCTGTTGGGCATTGAGCTGCAAAAGCGCCTAGGCCAAAGCGTGGTGGCAGACAACAAGCCCGGCGCGGGCGGTGCTTTAGGCGCAGACATCGTGGCCAAGTCCCCGGCCGATGGCTACACGCTGGTGATGGGCAACATCGGCTCACACGCCATGAATGTGGGTGTGTATCCCAAGCTGGCCTACAACCCGGTCAAAGACTTTGAAGCCGTGGCGATGGTGGCGACCACGCCCAGCCTGATGAGTGTGTCCAGCGAGTTGCCGATTAAAACGCTCAAAGAGTTCATTGACTACGCCCGCAAAGAAGGCGAGGCAGTTACGTTTTCATCGGGCGGCAACGGGAGCTCGTCGCACTTGGCAGGCGAGTATTTGAACTTGATTGCTGGTCTGAAAATGCGCCACGTGCCCTACAAAGACGTGCAGCAAGCCTTGGGCGATGTAGCCGCGCAGCGCGTGACGGTGATGATCAGCAACATGCCGCCAGCCATGGCACTCGTGCGCGGCGGCAAGCTGCGCCCAATTTCCGTGACCACAAGAACCCGAGCCAAAGCCCTGCCTGACGTACCCACCATGCTGGAGGCGGGGACTAATTTTGAACAAACGGTGTGGTTTGGTCTGTTCGCACCCGCAGGTACGCCTGCTGCCATCGTTGATCGCCTGAACAAGGAAGTTGCGGATATTTTGAAAGACCCGGCCTTTGCCGAGAAGCTGAACGCCACGGGCGCAACGCCAATGATCAACACCCCGCCAGAGATGAAAATTTTTGTGACCGCAGAAGTCGACAAATGGGTAAAAGTTGCACGCGACTCAGGCGCCAAAGCTGACTGAAACATCTTTCTGGATGCCATAAAACCATGCCAAAACCAAACGTCTTTCAACGTCGTCAACTTTTCCAAGCCGTCGGTGCTGCCCTGTTATTTGCACCGGGTTTTGCCAGCGCACAAAGCTTTCCCGCCAAACCCATCAAACTGATCGTGCCGTTCCCGCCCGGCGGGTTAATCGACACCATGGCCAGGCTTGTCAGCCCGCGCCTGGCACAAGAACTGGGGCAGGCGATAGTGATTGAAAACAAGCCGGGCGCAGGTGGCAACCTGGGCGCGGCTGAGGTAGCACGCAGCACGCCTGACGGCTACACGCTACTGATGGCGTCGCCGCCACTGACCATCAGCCCGGCGCTGTATGCTGTGATGCCGTATAAGCCAGAGCAAATCATTCCTGTAGGGTTGATTGGCCGCGTACCAAATGTGCTGCTCGTCAACCCTAAAAGCGGCATCAACACCGTGGCCGAGTTGCTGGCCAAAGCCAAAGGCATGCCCGGCAAACTCAACTATGCGTCCAACGGCAACGGCACGTCGCTGCATTTAAGTGCCGAGCTGCTGAAAAGTACCACCGGTACTTTCATCACCCACATTCCGTACCGCGGCGCGGCGCAGGCGGTGACCGGGTTGATCGCGGGCGAAGTCGACATGATGTTTGAAAACCTGCCGTCGGTGATTGGGCAAATTCAAGGCGGCAGCGTCAAAGCATTGGCTGTTACAACGCGCGTGCGCAACAAGACAATTGCCGACGTTCCAACGCTGGCGGAGTCCGGATTGCCAGACTTTGATGTCAGCGCCTGGTATGGTCTTTGCGCACCGGCAGGTACGCCCCCAGCGGTGGTGGCGCGCTTAGAGCAAGCACTCGAGAAGCTGACGCGTGATGCTGACATCTTGCGCGCCATGGAGTCACGCGGAGCAGATGTGAGCTTTTTGAATACGCAGTTGATGGGCGCTTTCATGTCTGCTGATGCCGCCAAATGGAAGCGCGTTGCAAGTTACGCAAAAATCACGCTCGGCTGAAAGATTAACTATGACAACAAATGTTGGCCTGATCGGCTTGGGCGCCATGGGCAGCGGCATGGCGCAATCGCTGCGTCGGGCAGGGCATGTGCCCTTTGTTTTTGATGTGCGCAGCGAAGTGGCCGAAGCCTTTGCAGTGGGTGGCGGAACCGCATGTGCATCTCCTGCTGGGTTGGCCAGCCACTGCAGCGTGGTTGTTTCGGTCGTCGTGAATGCTGCACAAACTGAAAGCGTTTTGTTTGGCGAAGGTGGCTGCGCCAGCGCCATGGCACCCGGCAGCGTGTTCGTGATGTGCTCTACCGTGGATCCTAAGTGGTCAATTGCTCTTGAAGCGCGCCTCGCTGCACTCGGTATTTTGTATATCGACGCACCGATTTCAGGGGGCGCAGCTCGTGCAGCCAGCGGCGAGATGACGATGATGAGCGCAGGCAAACCAGAAGCCTACGCCATCGCTGAGCCCTTTTTGCGCGCCATGGCAGGTACGCTGTACAAGTTGGGTGACAAGGCCGGCGCAGGCAGCAAAGTCAAAGTGATTAATCAATTGCTGGCAGGCGTACACATTGCGGCTGCGGCCGAGGCAATGGCGCTCGGCCTGCGTGAGGGGGTTGACGCGGCCGCGCTGTACGAAGTCATCACGCACAGCGCTGGCAACAGCTGGATGTTTGAAAACCGCATGGCGCACGTGCTGGCAGGGGACTACACGCCGCTATCAAAGGTAGATATTTTCGTCAAGGACCTGGGGCTGGTGCTG
>JANOWB010000013.1:0-2556 GCA_031417695.1 Polaromonas sp. | reverse complement strand
AGCGTGCCGGAGCGGCTGACCACGCCAATGCGGCCCTTGCGGTGAATGTGGCCGGGCATGATGCCGATCTTGATTTCTTCAGGCGTGATCAAACCAGGGCAGTTGTGGCCGAGCAGCAGGGTGCGCTTGCCGCCAGCGGCTTCTTTGGCCTTCATGCGGTTGCGCACCATCAGCATGTCGCGCACGGGGATACCTTCGGTGATGCAAATCGCCAAATCCAGGTCGGCTTCAACAGCCTCCCAGATCGCAGCCGCAGCGCCTGCGGGTGGCACGTAAATCACAGATACCGTTGCGCCGGTGGCTTTGGCCGCCTCGGTCACGTTGGCAAAAATCGGGATGCCTTCAAAGTCTTCACCCGCTTTTTTAGGGTTCACGCCGGCCACAAAGGCTTCTTTGCCGTTGGCATAGTCACGGCACATGCGGGTGTGGAACTGACCGGTTTTGCCGGTAATGCCCTGGGTGATAACTTTGGTGTTTTTGTTGATGTAAATGCTCATAACGGCCTCATTCGGTGATGTTCGGGAGGGGTTTTACCAAGTGGCCGCAGTGGATCTGGCTTTGCCAGGCCACATGTGGCCGCCCCCTTGAGGGGGAAGCGCCAAAGGCGCATCGGGGGTGTGTCATTTAACAGCGGCGACGATTTTTGTAGCGGCATCAGCCATCGTATCGGCAGCAATGATAGGCAAGCCTGATTCAGCCAGCATCTTTTTGCCCAGGTCTTCGTTGGTGCCCTTCATGCGCACCACCAGCGGTACTGACAGGTTGGTGGCTTTGCAGGCCGTGATCACGCCTTCAGCAATCGTGTCGCACTTCATGATGCCGCCGAAAATGTTGACCAAAATGCCTTTGACTTCCGGGTTTTTCAGCATGATCTTGAAGGCTTCTGTCACCTTCTCGGCCGTAGCGCCACCGCCCACGTCCAAAAAGTTGGCTGGCTCGCCGCCAAACAGCTTGATGGTGTCCATCGTCGCCATGGCGAGACCTGCGCCGTTAACCAGGCAGCCAATGTTGCCGTCCAGGCTGATGTAGGCCAGGTCAAACTTGCTGGCTTCGACCTCGGCTGCGTCTTCTTCGTCGAGGTCGCGGTAAGCCACGATGTCGGCATGGCGGAACAATGCGTTCGGGTCAAAGTTGAATTTGGCGTCTAGTGCCATCACTTCGCCCTTGCTGTTGCGGTTCAGCGGGTTGATTTCAACCAATGACGCATCGGTGTCCATGTAGCATTTGTAGAGCTTTTGCAGAATGTCGACGGTTTGAGCGACTGAATCCGCAGGCATGCCAATACCAGCGGCGAGTTCTTTACCCTGAGCGTCTGTCAGGCCCACCAGTGGGTCTACAAACAGCTTGATGATTTTTTCTGGGTGGCTGTGCGCCACCTCTTCAATGTCCATACCGCCTTCAGACGACGCAATAAACGCGACTTTTTGCGTGGCGCGATCGGTGACGCAAGACACGTAATATTCTTTTTGAATGTCAGCGCCGTCTTCAATGTATAGGCGGCGCACTTTTTGGCCAGCGGGGCCGGTTTGGTGCGTGACGAGCTGCATGCCCAAAATTTCGCCAGCGATTCGTTTGACATCTTCAATCGTCTTGGCTACTTTCACGCCGCCACCCTTGCCACGCCCACCTGCATGAATTTGCGCCTTGACTACCCAAACCGGGCCGCCCAGTTTTTGGGCAGCTTCCACCGCTTCTTGTACCGTAAACGCCGGAATGCCGCGCGGCACTGGCACACCAAATTGGCGCAAGATTTCCTTGCCTTGGTACTCGTGAATTTTCATGGGGAAACTTTCAAACGACTGTTGTAGTTCGGTAACGCGACTGCGGGTTTTTGCTATTTGCAAGCAGCCCTAAACTGTATCATGGTGCGCTGCGCTAACCTTATCTGGTTCTTACCGCAAGACTGACGGAGATCATCGATGCCGAAAATTTTTATCGACGGAGAAGCGGGCACAACAGGCTTGCAAATCCGCGAACGTTTGCAGGCTATGTCAGCCGTTGAGCTCGTCAGCATTGCGCCCGAACTGCGTAAAGACGCTGCCGCTAAAAAAGCCTTGATGGCCACCGTCGATATGGTGATCTTGTGCCTGCACGACGACGCAGCGCGCGAGTCCGTCGCCATGATTGACAGCTTGCCTGGCAAAAAGCCAAAAATCATTGACGCATCGACCGCCCACCGCATCACACCGGGTTGGGTCTACGGCTTTCCGGAGTTGACTCCAAACCAGCGCGCGCTAGTGGCCAAAGCCGACCGCGTGGGCAACCCCGGCTGCTACGCCACGGGCGCAATCGCGCTGATTCGCCCGCTGGTTGATGCCGGTTTCATTTCGCCCGATTTCGCTTTGACTCTGCCTGCAGTCAGTGGTTACTCCGGCGGCGGGCGGCAAACGATTGAGGCCTACCAAGCCGGCCAGGCGCCGTTGTTTGAGCTGTACGGCTTGGGTCTGGGCCACAAGCACCTGCCTGAAATCATGAAATACACCGGCTTAACATGCCGCCCCGTGTTCATCCCGTCCATCGGCAACTTTGAGCAAGGTATGTTGGTGCAACTGCCGC
>JANOWB010000012.1:0-2223 GCA_031417695.1 Polaromonas sp. | reverse complement strand
CACGGCCTAAGAACAGCGCGTTTTCTTGTTTTGCAAAGTCTTCGGCCCAGGCAATGACTTGCGGCTCTAGTGCTAGCACCGCGGCCAACGCCACGGGCAGGTGGCGCATGGCTTTGATGTGTGCGGACTCCTGTTCATCGGTCAATCGGCCCTTACTCTGCGCAAGTGCCAGAGTCAGTAAAAACAAGCCTGCCAGTTGCGCAGTAAAGGCTTTGGTCGATGCCACACCAATCTCTACGCCAGCGCGTGTCACGTAAGCCAATTTGCATTCACGCACCATGGCTGAGGTGGCCACGTTGCAAATCGTCAGCGTTTGCGTCATGCCCAAGCTTTGCGCATGGCGCAGCGCGGCCAGGGTGTCGGCGGTTTCGCCGCTTTGGGTGATGGTCACCACCAGCGCGCGCGGGTTGGGTACGCTGGTGCGGTAGCGGTATTCGCTGGCGACTTCTACCTGGGTCGAAATGCCTGCAATCTCTTCTAACCAATACTTGGCCACGCAGCCGCTGTAGTAGCTTGTGCCGCAAGCCAGAATGAGCACGGAGTCGATGTCTTTGAACACGCGATACGCAGCGTCGCCAAACAGCTCGGGGCTGATGCCCTCCACGCCTTCCAGCGTGTTGGCAATCGCGCTGGGTTGTTCAAAAATTTCTTTTTGCATGTAGTGGCGGTACGGGCCAAGCTCTGCCGCGCCGCTGTGGGCGACGACGGTTTTAACTTCACGCTGCACTGCTTTTTGTGACTTGTTCAAAATCCAGTATTTGCTCAACTGAATGTCAATCAAATCGCCTTCTTCAAGGTACACGATCTGGTCTGTCACGCCCGCTAGTGCCATCGCGTCGCTGGCCAGAAAATTCTCATGGTCCGCTTTGCCCACACCCAAAATGAGTGGCGAGCCAGCCCGCGCACCGACCACGCGATGGGGTTCGTCTTTGCAAAATGCGGCAATCGCATACGCACCGTGCAATTGACCAACTGCGCTTTTGAGTGCCTCAAACAAATCACCGTCGTACAAGCTGTCGACCAAATGCACGATGACTTCGGTGTCGGTTTGGCTGTCAAACACGTAGCCTTTGGCTTGCAGTGCGGCGCGCAGGTCTTCGTGGTTTTCAATGATGCCGTTGTGGACTAGGGCAATCTTTCCAGCTTTTGCGCCTACAGCCCCAGTGCCGTGGCTAAAGTGCGGATGCGCGTTGTGAATAGCCGGCGCGCCGTGCGTGGCCCAGCGCGTGTGGGCAATGCCTGTGGTGCCTTCGAGCTTGTCGTTTTGCACTTGTTCTTGCAGCTCATCCACGCGCGATGTGCTGCGGGCTCTTTTCAGGCCACCGGCATACACCGCAACGCCACAAGAGTCATAGCCCCGGTATTCCAGCCGCTGCAGGCCTTGTACCAAGACTGGGACGATATTGCGGTTAGAAACCGCTGCAACTATGCCGCACATGAACTGACTCCTGAATGAACGATGTTGTGATGCTACGGAGTATTGGCTTTTCGATGTGACTAATGAGCGGCGAATAACGGAATTAAATTTCTCTTTAATGCGTAAATGAATCTTTATTTCATTTATATTGAAGAAATGGAACAAACTGAAATAGATGGCATAGACATAAAGCTGCTGGACGCGATGCAAACCGACGCATCACTTAGCAACCAGGCGCTGGCGGCACGCACCCATATCTCGCCGCCTACCTGCTTACGCCGCGTAAAAAAACTGCGAGATGCAGGCTTGATTGAGCGTGAAATCGCACTGCTGAGCCCCGACAAACTTGCCCACATCACCGGCCACGGGCTAACGGCGATTATTGAAATCACGCTAGACCGGCAAGGCGACGATCACCTGAACGCGTTTGAGCAACGCATCAACCTGGACGCAGCCGTACAGCAGTGCTACCGCACGTCACCCGGGCCAGATTTTGTGTTGATCGTGCATGTGCTTGATATGCCCGCCTACCTCGCCCTGAGCCAGCGGCTTTTCACCAGCGATGCCAATGTGCGCAACGTAAAGGCGTTTTTCAGCGTAAAACGTTCAAAATTCGAGCCGAAAGTGATATTTAAGTGACTAAAAAGTGCTTTCAGCCCAATTAATACGGGCGCAAGAAGCTATAAATTTCGTAGCGTGTTTAACCAATAAATGACCTGCTAACGTCGTCGTCAAACAGTCCCCATTAATTCGACCTGCCCCACAGCCCCGTCGCCGGGCGGAATTGGCTCCAGGCAAACCAAAAC
>JANOWB010000011.1:0-4902 GCA_031417695.1 Polaromonas sp. | reverse complement strand
ATTGTATGAAAACTGTTAACAAGTCCGTTTTAATTTGGTACACCGCAGCTGAAATGTTTGCCTTGGTGACCGACGTGGCCAGCTACCCGCAGTTTCTGCCTTGGTGCGACGAAGCTGCGGTGCTAGACAGCACGCCCGAGGGCATGACGGCCAAAGTCGGCTTGTCGATGGCCGGTATCAAGCAGAGTTTTACCACCCGAAACGCGCACCAGCAAGACAGCCAAGTCAAGCTGCAATTGGTCAGCGGGCCGTTTTCAAAGCTCGACGGAACCTGGGACTTCACGCCGATTGGCAACGGCGGCGAGCGCGCTTGCAGGGTTACCTTCAGCCTGAACTACGACTTTGACAACGCGGCACTGGCGGCTATTGTGGGGCCGGTGTTTGACAAAATCGCAGGCAGCTTGGTAGATGCTTTCGTTAAGCGCGCCACGCAGGTATACGACTAACCAGCTTGGAAGGGCTCCCTTGGCCGCGCAACTTCACATCGTATTGGCGTACAGCCCAGCACCGCGAGTGGTGCAGGAGTTTGCAATGCACGTTGCGCCCGGGTCAACGGTAGCAGAGGCCATTGCGCAGTGGCAGGCCAGCCTGCCTGCAGACAGTTTGGCCTTGGGCGTAAGCAAGACTCGTTTTGGTGTGTGGGGCAAGCGGGTCAAGTCCGCTCACGTGTTAAGCGCCGCGGATCGTCTCGAAATTTATCGACCGCTCAAAGTCGACCCGAAAACCGCACGGCGCGAGCGGTTTGTAAAGCAGGGCACAAAGGGAGCAGGCTTGTTCGCTAAGACCCGCACGGGAGCCAAGCAAGGCTACTGATAAAGGCGGCGAGCGCCCTAGTTACAGCTGCTGTCGATAACTTCTTGCGCGCGTTTGGTCTCTAGGGCTCTGGCTGAGTCGTCCATCACAATGCGTTCGCCCTTGGCGTTAACAGAAGACATTCGTATGCCTGACTGCAGCGTTGTCAGCCCACTTTTTGCGCGGGTGCAGTTGTCGGCTTTAGCTGCTGTCGCTTTGTCTGCCTCTGCCTTTTTCTTGGCAGCTTCTTCTTCGTCAGCTTTCTTCTTTCTGGCTTCTAGCTCAGAGTCTTTGCCTGATATTTTTGGTGCACTTGCTTTGGCGCCTGGGGCGGATGCTGCGGCTGCTGGCTTGCCAGGCGTTGCGGTATCAGTGGCCGCTACGGGTGTGTTGGCAGCTGGAAGGCGAGCGCCGCCCGGCCGTTTAAGGATGTCTTTTTCCTGAATTTCAGGCGGTGGTGACTGGTCACTAAACACCTTGCGCCCGTCTTTGCCAAACCATTGCCACTGCGCGCTGGCCACGGCGGCGAATGTCAGGCAAAAAAGAGCAGCTGCCCAAGACTTGAAGTGCGGTGTGAATTTCATACGCTAAGTGTATCGCTGCAGACGCTTTTTTTGAATGCGGCGTTGCGCAGATTGGACAGTTTTAGGTAGTTGATGCGTGACTTTTTGCGCTGGTGTGGGCAGTGTTTCAAGTCTGTGTGGGCGGGCCGCACTGTTAGACCGGCAGGTACAATCGTATTTTTGGAGCTTACCTATGCGCCTCATCGGCAAAGCGCTAACCTTCGACGACGTATTGTTGGTGCCAGCGTACTCCCAGGTCCTTCCCAAGGACGCCAGTCTTTCCACCCAGTTTTCGCGCAACATTCGCCTGAATCTTCCGCTTGTGTCCGCCGCGATGGACACCGTGACCGAAGCCCGGCTAGCCATCGCAATTGCCCAAGAAGGCGGCATTGGCATCGTGCATAAAAACCTCACGCCACAGCAGCAGGCCGCGCAAGTGGCCAAGGTCAAGCGGTACGAATCAGGTGTGGTGCGCGACCCGGTGGTCATCACGCCTGAGCACACGGTTTTGCAAATCCTTGAGTTGTCTGAGCAGCTGGGCATTTCAGGCTTCCCCGTTTGCGATGGCGGCAAGGTGGTCGGCATTGTTACCAGCCGCGATTTGCGTTTTGAGACGCGTTATGACGTCAAAGCCCACCAAATCATGACGCCGCGTGAAAAGCTGATCACGGTTAAAGAAGGCACGTCAGCGCTTGAAGCCAAAGCGTTGCTGAACAAATACAAACTAGAGCGGCTGCTGGTCATCAACGACGAGTTTGAGCTCAAAGGCCTGATCACCGTCAAAGACATTACCAAGCAAACCAATTTCCCCAACGCGGCACGCGACTCATCAGGCCGCTTGCGCGTAGGCGCGGCAGTGGGCGTAGGCGAGGGCACTGAAGAGCGGGTTGAAGCGCTGGTCAAAGCAGGTGTCGACGCGATAGTGGTTGACACCGCCCACGGCTACAGCAAAGGCGTGATTGACCGAGTACGCTGGGTCAAGCAAAACTACCCACATATCGACGTGATTGGCGGCAATATTGCCACCGGCGCAGCGGCACTGGCGCTGGTGGATGCCGGCGCAGACGGCGTCAAAGTCGGCATTGGCCCTGGCAGTATTTGCACCACCCGCATCGTGGCGGGCGTAGGCGTGCCGCAAATCATGGCGATTGACAGCGTGGCCACGGCTTTGCGCGGCACGGGTGTGCCCTTGATTGGCGACGGCGGCATTCGATACAGCGGCGACATCGCGAAAGCCATCGCGGCGGGTGCAAGCACCGTCATGATGGGCGGCATGTTTGCTGGCACTGAGGAAGCCCCCGGCGAAGTCATTTTGTACCAGGGCCGCAGCTACAAAAGCTACCGGGGCATGGGCAGCATCGGCGCCATGCAGCAGGGCAGTGCCGACCGGTATTTTCAGGAGTCCAGCACGGGCAACCCCAACGCAGACAAACTGGTGCCCGAAGGCATCGAAGGCCGCGTACCGTACAAAGGCAGCATGGTGTCTATCGTCTTTCAGATGGCGGGCGGCTTGCGTGCCAGCATGGGCTACTGTGGCTGCGCCACGATTGACGACATGCAGAGCAAAGCCGAGTTTGTTGAAATCACCTCAGCAGGCATACGCGAAAGTCATGTGCATGATGTGCAGATCACGAAGGAAGCGCCGAACTATCGAGCGGATTAACGTGACCCCCACGCTTGTCACTGCGTGTACTGCACTGCCCCCCCCCCGAGGGGGCTAATTTTTCTAGGGGCGGCCCGTCGAAAAATTTGCCATTTTGAGGTAAAGTAAGGAATTCTTACTTAAAGGAAATCATCATGCTGGCAAAAATGACCTCCAAAAACCAGATCACTCTGCCCAAAGCGGTGATCTCTAAATTGCCGCCCAGCGAGTATTACGAGGTCGAGGCTGTAAATGACTGCATCATGCTGACGCCGGTGCGGGTGCAAAACGGCGACGCGGTGCGCAGAAAACTCGAGCTGCTTGGAATCACTGAGCAGGATGTGGCTGATGTGGTCAAGCAGGCGCGCAGCATTCGCGCATGACACGCACGCCTGAACCCTGCTTGCCCGTTGTTCTCGACAGTAACGTTTTACTTTCAGCGCTGGTCTCTGCAGGCGGCACGTTGGGTCGCATTCGGTCACTTTGGACTACCGGCAAGATTCTTCCCTACGCGTCCAAAGAAACGATACAAGAATTGATTGGCTTACTTGCAAACAAAAAATTCCAACTTGACTCAACAGATCAGGAAAGTTTGCTTGCCGACTATCTACCTTTTGTGCAGATCGCCGACCTATCTTCGAACATCAAGCAAATCAGTTTGCCCATGTGTCGCGACCCGCACGATCAGATGTTTCTTGAACTTGCGTGTGCAAGCAAAGCTGAGTTTTTGGTGACTGGCGACCAAGATCTTCTGGTTCTTGCAAACACCCCAGATCTTCCGTTTCGTATTGTTAAACCCGTTGAGTTTTTGACTCAACATCAGCTCTCTATTTGAGCCCTGTAAATCTCATGCAACACCAAAAAATCCTCATCCTGGACTTCGGCTCCCAAGTCACCCAACTCATCGCCCGCCGGGTGCGCGAAGCCCATGTTTTTTGTGAAGTCCACCCCTGCGATGTAACAGACGAATGGGTACGTGACTACGCCAAAGACGGCAACCTGAAAGGCGTGATTCTGTCGGGCAGTCACGCCAGCCTGTGGGAAGACGACACCCTGCGCGCACCCAAGGCCGTGTTTGAGCTGGGCATTCCAGTACTGGGCATTTGCTTTGGCATGTACGCGATTGCTGAGGCACTGGGCGGCACTGTTGAGGGCGGTCACAAGCGTGAATTTGGCCACGCCGAGCTGCGTGCCCACGGCCACACCAAGTTGCTCGACGGCATTGCCGACTTCACCACGGCTGATGGCCACGGCATGATGAACGTGTGGATGAGCCACGGCGACAACGTCACCGCCATGCCGCCCGGTTTTAAATTGATGGCATCGACCAGCAGCTGCGCTATAGCCGGCATGGCCGACGAGGTGCGCAAGATTTACGCCGTGCAGTTTCACCCAGAAGTGACGCACACCACCCAAGGCCAGGCGATATTGAACCGCTTTGTTCTAGACATTTGCGGCACCCGCCCCGACTGGATCATGGGCGACTACATTGAAGAAGCGGTTGAAAAAATCCGCCAGCAGGTGGGTGACGAAGAAGTCATCTTGGGCCTGTCGGGCGGGGTGGATTCATCCGTCGCGGCCGCGCTGATCCACCGCGCCATCGGCGACCAGCTGACCTGCGTGTTTGTTGACCACGGCTTGCTCAGGTTGAACGAAGGCGACATGGTGATGGACATGTTTGTTGGCAAGCTGCACGCCAAAGTTATTCGCGTTGATGCAGAGGCACAGTTCCTCGGCCACCTGAAAGGCGTGAGCGAGCCAGAGGCCAAGCGCAAGATCATTGGGCGTGAGTTTGTAGAGGTGTTTAAGGCTCAAGCCGAACAAATACGGGCGCAAGCAGCTACTGATAATGTAGCAAGAAGCAAGGTAGCCTGGCTAGCCCAAGGCACCATTTACCCAGACGTC
>JANOWB010000010.1:0-7059 GCA_031417695.1 Polaromonas sp. | reverse complement strand
CGAAGCAACTCCACACCCAAAAACCCAGCTTCAACCATCATGGCGCTCAGCTCGCCAGTGGTGCGCAGTCGGCCCGCGCCCATGGCCAGCAGGTAAAAATGAAAGTACGCGTCGCCCAGCGGTGGCTCGTTGGCGTTTTGCGCCATGGGCTCGGCCAGCAGTAAAGTGCCGCCTGCGGGCAGCGCGGCAAAAATGGCTCGCAAAATAGAGTTGACGTGTTCGTCGGGGTGGTCATGCGCCACGCGCACCAGAGTGATCAGGTCAGCGCCTTGCGGCAGTGCATCACGCAGAAAATCACCGCCAAACGCTGTGGCGCGGTCAGCGAAGCCGCCTTTAGCAAAACTGGCCTGAGCCAGCTCGGCAACCTGCGGCAAGTCAAACAACTTGAGCGTGAGCTGTGGAAACTGAAGCGCCAACCGACCCACAAACGTCCCCTGCCCGCCGCCCACGTCGAGCGAACACTTATGCTGCGCAAAATCGTAAGTGGCCAGCACCTCGTCCACCACAAACGGCTGCGATGCGGACATCAATTGCGAATAACGCGCCACCTTGTCGCCCTGCCAAGTGCGGGCGGGCGCGGCTTTCAGGTCGGCGCCAGCGTCAATCGCCGAGTAAGGCCAGTACGCGGCCATTTGGGCATCACTGACCTGGTCACGCAGCAGCGCAACGGGGTCTTGCATGTCGTGGTACAGCACAGCGTGGTGCTCAATCATGGCGCGGATTCCGGCATGGCCCGCAACCGGTGCACCGAGCGCGCCTAAACCATAACGGCCTTGCCCACGCTGGTTCAGCAGCTTCAGCGCAACGGCCGAGTTAATCAAACGCTGCAGCGCTGATGCGGGTACCTGGCAGATGTGGGCCAGTTCGTCCAGGGTGCGTGGCGACTCATTGACCAGCTCAAAAATACGCAAACGCACGCAGGCCAGCAGCACCTGTGAATACACAAAACCAGCCATCACATCGAACACTTGTTGAGCGCGCCGCCTGGTAATCCAGCGGGTAAACACGCTGCCAGCAGCCCAGCGCGAGAAGTCAGGGTCGGTCAGCTTGCGGTCCATCCAGGCGTCAAAACGGTCCCGCCACGCGGGCCTGCTGGTTAAGTCGGCAGCAGGCTTTGCCAAATCAAGAGCCTTCATTCGCTTGCCTTTTCAGGCGTCGTCACAGATCGCATTCAGGCTTCGATCCGCTGCGCTGCAGGTGCATTGGCTGACGAATTAACCGGTGAATTAGCTGCTGCATTAACAGGCGCATTTCTGAATTGGTCACAAGCCGAGCGCGGCACCAAGCGCTCTGACTCCTGGCGCACCAGGTTACGCATCATTTCGCGGCTGTGGCACTCGGGTACCGCATCAACTGCAGACTGCACCAGCTTTTCAAAGTGCGCAATCGCGCCTGCCAGCCCCAAATCAATCGCTGCGCTGGGGCGGCCTAGTGCCACGTCTTGCCCAACTGGCTTGCCCAGCAGCGCCGGGTCGGCTAGCACATCACGAATGTCATCGGCTACCTGATACGCCTCGCCCAACCATTCGCCGAGGGCGCGCCATGGCTCAGGGTCTGCACCTGCAGCTTGAGCACCGCCTGCTGTGGCAGCTACAAATAGCGCGCCGGTTTTAGCGCGCTGGTAAGCCGTCAACGACACACGCGACTCCGACTCCCACGCCTGCCCCGCCACAATGCCGAACGGCATGCCCACCCCGCTGGCCACGGTGCCCAGCACAGCGGCCATGCGGGCGGGGTGTTGCCCACCGGCCAGCGCAAGTGTTTGAAATGCCAGCACGATCAGTGCGTCGCCAGCCAGCACCGCCAAGTTTTCGCCATAAGCCCAGTGCACCGACGCACGACCGCGCCGGGTGGGGGCGTCGTCAAAACACGGTAAATCGTCATGCACCAGTGACGCGCAGTGCAGCAACTCAATGGCCACCGCAGCCGCGTCGGCCAGCAGCGGGTCGTCGTTGCCGCAAGCGTGGGCAACGGCAATACAAAGCTGGGGGCGAATGCGGGCACCACCGGGGAAAACAGCGTGCCGAATGGCGCCAGCCAGCTTGGGCGGGCAACCCGGTGCCTCGCCAATAGCCAGCGCAGCGGCCAGGGACTGTTCAATATGGGTGATGGCTTTCATGCGGTGCTCCTGCAGAGTCGGCTTGGGTTAAATCGGTGAAACAGATTAACGTCGGTTTATGTAACGTAAAGTTGTCACATTGAACTGTAAACTAATTCTGACACTCAATTTAGACAATTACTTGCCTGCCGTCAAGAGAATTTGCACCCAGCACTGCTAAAAAAAGTGCAAATCGGTCAGGTGCGCGCGTGGGGCCGCGTTACGGCTGCAGGGCTGCAGGGCTCCAAAGTGGGTGATTTTGGGTATAAAAAAGTGCTTTTACCCAATTAATACGGGCGCGAGCAGCTCTTTAATTAATAGCAAAAACTGCGCAGCCAGCCGTTCCAGGCCACCGCAATAACTAACCGGGGCGGCGCGACGCCAGATAAATGCCCGGCAAAATCACCGCCGCGCCTACTGCGTGGTGCCACTGCACCGGCTCCCCCAGCAGCGCCCAAGCCATGGCCGCGCCGTAAAGCGGCGCCAAATAAAGGGTCAGCCCCGCAGTGGCCGCCCCCAGCTTTTTTTGCAGCATGGAATAAGCCAAAAAAGACCCGGCCCCCGGAATCACCGCCGCCACCAGCGCCAGTGCCGCGGTGCGCCAACCCCAAACGGTTTGACTCCAGGGCAAACCGGCCATCGCCTCCACCATTGCCAACGGCAGCAGCACCAGCACTCCGCCAAAAATGATCAACACCAGCCGCGCCAATGGGCTGAAGTTACTGGGCCAGCGCTTGAGCAAGATCGAGTACGCGGCCCAGCTGAGCACAGCAGCCAAAATCCACACATCGCCGGGGTTTAGCTGCAAGCTGGCCAGCGCGCCCCACTGCCCGGCAATGATGACGTGCACCAGGCCCAAAAAAGCCACCGCCAAGCCCAGCCATTGCACCGCGGCCAAGCGCTCGCGCAGCCAAACGGTAGAGGCCAGTGCAATAAATGCGGGCGCCATGGCGTACAGCAGTGCTATGTTGTTGGCACTGGTTGTGCGCGCGCCTATGTACACCCAGGCCCCGCAAATCCACATGCCCAGCACGCCAAGCACCAGGCAATGCAGCGCGTGGCGGCGCAGCAGCGTGCGCTTGGCGTACAGCTCGGGCCAGGCAAACGCCAGCAAGATCAAACCGGCAAGCGCCCAACGCAGCAGTGCCAGCATGTGCGGTGCAATCAGGCCAAAAGCCATTCGCCCTAGCACATAGTTCACCGCCATCATGGCCGGGGCCAGCAAAAACAGGGCAATGGCCCAGCGGGACCTTAAAAGCATAAATAAACGCACCGCTAAAATGCTATTATTATAATAGCTGTTTACGCCCAGATTTATTGGGCTAAATGCCTTTTTTGTTTGCAAATCAGGCCACCGAAGTCAAATCTGAAAGCAGCGCAGCCTACAATCCAGCCAATTAGAGCCACTCACCTAAAAAGCGCCCGAGCGCTTACCAGACCTTGCCGGAGACACTGCCCATGATGACCTTGCCCACTGCCCCATTGAACACCGCAGAAAAACGCGCCGAACTGCGCCGCGCTGCGCTTGAATACCACGAGTTTCCAACCCCTGGCAAGCTGGCCATTGCCGCCACCAAACAACTCACCAACCAGCGCGATTTGGCGCTCGCTTATTCACCGGGCGTGGCTGCGCCGTGCGAAGAAATCGTCAAAGACCCGAACAACGCTTATCGCTACACCGCGCGCGGAAACCTGGTGGCAGTCATCACCAACGGCACGGCCGTGCTGGGCCTGGGCGACATCGGGCCGCTGGCCGCCAAGCCGGTGATGGAAGGCAAGGCGGTACTGTTTAAAAAGTTTGCAGGCGTGGATGTTTTCGATATTGAAATCGACGAGAAAGACCCCGCCAAACTGGTCGACATTATTGCGTCACTAGAGCCAACATTCGGCGCAATCAACCTTGAAGACATCAAAGCGCCAGACTGCTTTTACGTCGAGCGCGAGCTGCGCAAACGCATGAAGATTCCGGTGTTTCATGATGACCAGCACGGCACAGCCATTACGGTAGGCGCGGCGATTTTGAATGCCCTCAAAGTCGTTGGCAAAGACCCGGCAAAAGTGAAATTGGTCACGTCAGGCGCAGGCGCTGCAGCGCTGGCCTGCCTGAACTTGCTGCTGAAGCTCGGCATTGAGCGCAAAAACGTTTTCGTCACTGATTTAGCCGGCGTGGTGTACACCGGCCGTACCGAGCTGATGGACGACGACAAAATTCAATTTGCGCAACCCACCGATGCCCGCTCGCTCAGCGACATCATCGACGGCGCTGATATCTTTTTGGGCCTATCAGCGGGCGGCGTGCTTAAGCAAGACATGGTCAAAAAAATGGCGCCCCAGCCGATCATTTTTGCGCTGGCCAACCCCAACCCTGAAATCAACCCAGACGAAGTCAAAGCAGTTCGCGCAGATGCCATCATTGCCACCGGCCGTACCGACTACCCGAATCAGGTCAACAACGTGTTGTGCTTTCCGTACATCTTCAGAGGCGCACTCGATGCAGGCGCGTCGACGATCACGGTTGAAATGGAAATTGCTGCGGTGCACGCGATTGCTGAGCTGGCGCAAGCCGAGCAAAGTGAAGTGGTGGCTGCGGCTTATGTGGGCGAAAAACTGGCTTTCGGCCCGGAGTATTTGATTCCCAAGCCGTTTGACCCGCGCTTGATGATGAAGATTGCGCCCGCTGTTGCCAAAGCCGCTTTTGAAAGTGGCGTGGCCCTGCGCCCGATTGCCGACCTGGAGGCGTACCGCGTCAAGCTGCAAAGCTTTGTGTATGCGTCGGGCACCATGATGAAGCCGATTTTTGCGGCAGCGAAAAGCGCCAGCAAAAAACGCATTGCCTACGCCGAGGGCGAAGAAGAACGCGTGCTGCGCGCTTGCCAGATTGTGGTCGACGAAGGTTTGGCACGCCCCACGTTAATTGGCCGGCCCGCGGTGATTGCCAAGCGCATTGAAAACTTTGGCCTTCGCCTGAAAGAAGAGCTCGATTACGACGTGGTCAATGTCGAACAAGACCACCGCTACCGCGATTTTTGGCAAACCTACCACCGCATGATGGAGCGAAAAGGCGTAACGGTGCAGGTGGCCAAAATCGAAATGCGTCGCCGCTTGACGCTGATTGCCGGCATGTTGCTGCACAAAGGCGACGTAGACGGACTGATTTGCGGCACGTGGGGCACTACCGCGTTGCACCTGGATTACCTCGACCAGGTCATTGGCAAACGCGAGGGCGTGCAGACCTATGCCTGCATGAACGGGCTGCTGCTGCCTGGCCGCCAGGTGTTTTTGCTCGACACGCACGTTAACTACGACCCCACCGCTGAGCAGTTGGCCGAAATCACCACCATGGCCGCCGAGGAAATGATGCGCTTTGGCATCAAGCCCAAAGCTGCGCTGCTGTCGCACAGCAACTTTGGCTCGTCTAATTTGCCGAGCGCCATCAAAATGCGCCGTACCCTGGAAATACTGCACCAGAAAGCGCCTTGGCTTGAAGTCGACGGAGAAATGCACGGCGACGTGGCGCTGGACGCCGAGGCCCGGGCCATCCTGATGCCCAACAGCGCGTTGATTGGCGAGGCCAATTTGCTGGTACTGCCAAACATTGACGCTGCTAATATTTCTTACAACCTGCTTAAGACCGCCGCTGGCGGCAACATTGCCATTGGCCCGGTGTTGCTAGGGGCCAATAAACCGATGCATATTCTCACGGCGACCGCCACGGTGCGCCGAATTGTGAATATGACTGCATTGACTGTTGCAGACGCAAATGCAGCACGCTAGCGCCATTTAGTGTAGTGTGCACTAACTTTTGCAGCGGTATTCCGTCACACCTGCTGCCTAAAACTTCAGCAGGCTATTGCGTTTTTTGCTGACTTGCGGCAAAATTCAGAGCTTGAAATTTGAGGGTTAACCCGAAACATTGGCGGCGTTCCCGCTTATCAAAGTCAAGCAAAAGGCACGCAAAGCATGGTCTGGCAGTCAATAAAGTCGTGGATGTGGGTCTCGATCAAGCCGCGCAGCCTGCCGACCTGGTTGGGTGCTGCAAGTTTGGCGTTAGCTCTGGGAGGCACCGGATTGGTGCAGGCCAAGAGCCCGCCAGCAGGTAGCGCCCTGCAGACCATTGAGCTCAAGCAGTTGCCCGCGCAGGGTCAGGACATGATGGCCTTGATTACGCAGGGCGGGCCTTTTAAGTACGACAAAGACGGCGTTGTTTTTGGCAATCGGGAGCGGATTTTGCCGCCAGAAAAGCGGGGGTTTTATCGGGAATACACCGTAAAAACGCCGGGGGAAAGATCACGAGGCGCACGCCGCATCGTTTGCGGGGGGCTCAAGCCCACCGCGCCCGATGCGTGTTTTTACACCGATGACCATTATTCGAGTTTTCGCAAGATCGCCCGGTAGTTGCCATCCAACAGAGTCAGGTTGATATTGTGAGTTTTGATTTTTTGACAGAAAGACACGCGGACTTGGACACACCACTTCGCAAGGATACAGAAATGCCGCATAGAGATAAAACAACAGATATACCCCTGAAGGGGATTCGCCCGAATATCGTGCAGTCGATTCGCGCCTTTCGCGTGCAAGAACTGCAAGACGCTGCAACGCAGCTCGGCCAGCACTTTTTGTATGCCAACCTGGGCAATGCCCAGAGCAAGCAAGACATTCTGGACATGATTGCAGCGCAGTACACCTTTCCGGCGCACTTCGGCAAGAACTTTGACGCCCTGTACGACTGCATGACCGACCTGGTTCACAAGTCGGGCCCACAGCCTGGCTTTATTGTGGTGCTGGAGCAAATTCCTGCGCACGCCAAGTTCGACAAAGAGGCGCGCGAACAGCTGCTGGACATCTTCAGGGATGCAGCCGACTACTGGGCTGATCGAAAGATTCAGTTCAGGTGCTTCTATTCTTTTCTGTAGCCCGCTCCCCAGACATTAGCCAAGGGGATCGGGCGAACGAGGCTCTAC
>JANOWB010000009.1:0-6414 GCA_031417695.1 Polaromonas sp. | reverse complement strand
CGTGACAAAGCGTGCCGCGCTGGTTGGTCGCAACCCACGTACCGGCGATGCGATTAAAATCAAAGCAGCCAAGGTTCCGAAGTTCCGTCCGGGTAAAGCACTCAAAGACGCATTGAACTGAATTTGACTGCAAAAAAGATGTGAAAAGTTTCGGGTCGGGTGCTTAGCTCAGTTGGTAGAGCAGCGCCCTTACACGGCGTAGGTCGGCGGTTCGAGCCCGTCAGCACCCACCATCGACCCCAGACGGTTGCAACTTTGACTAAAGGCGAACTAGCGGTTCGCCTTTTTTGTTGGTATTTTGAATTTTATTTAGTTTTAGTTTTGTTTTTGTTTTTGTTTTTGACAGCTGTACTGGACCCATCTGATGTTTGATTTCATTCGCAAGCACACCAAAATTACCATGGGGCTGTTGTTCCTGCTGATCGTGCCATCGTTTGTGTTGTTCGGCTTGGACGGATACACCAAGTCCAAAGACAAAAGCGCCGTTGTAGCAAAAGTCGACGGCCAGGAAATTCTGCAAACTGAATGGGATCGCGCCCATGCACGCGAAGTTGAGCGCCTGAAAGCGTCTATGCCGTCGCTTGACGCCAAGCTGCTTGATTCGCCTGAGGCCAAATACGCAACCCTTGAGCGCCTGGTGCGTGACCGCGTGCTGGCGGCGGCGGTTGCTTCGCTCAAGTTGAGCACCAGCGACCAGCGCCTGGCGCGCGAGCTGCAAGAAAACCCCGAGGTGGCCACCTTGCGTCGCCCAGACGGCAAACTGGACATGGAGCGGTATCGTCAGCTGCTGGCAGCGCAGGGCATGAGCCCCGAGATGTTTGAGGCGGGCGTGCGAACTGACTTGTCCATTCGCCAAGTGATGTTGGGTGTGTCTGGCACCGGCTTTTCGTCAAACGCTGTTGCTGATACCGCCCTGAACGCTTATTTTGAAAAGCGCGAAGTTCAATTGGCAGTTTTTAATGCCGCTGATTTTGCCGCCAAGCTCACACCCACAGATGCTGAGTTGGAGCAGTTTTATAAGTCCAATGAAATTCTGTTTCAAGCCGCTGAAAAAGCCAGTATTGAGTATGTGTTGCTCGACGTAGAAACCCTCAAGAAATCAGTCACCGTCACTGACGCTGACCTCAAAGCCTATTTCGACCAAAACGCGCAGCGCTTGGGGAACAAAGAAGAACGCCGCGCCAGTCACATTTTGATCACTGCCGCCAAAAGCTTGCCAGAAGCAGAGCGTGCAAAAGCCAAAGCGCAGGCTGAAGCCTTGCTGGCTGCGGTTAAAAAAGCACCAGACTCGTTTGCCGATGTCGCCCGTAAAAGCTCGCAAGACCCTGGCTCTGCGCCGGCAGGTGGCGATCTTGACTTTTTTGCGCGTGAGGCAATGGTCAAGCCATTTTCAGACGCTGCATTCGCTATGAAAAAAGGCGACATCAGTGATGTGGTCGAATCAGAGTTTGGCTACCACATCATCAAGCTGACTGACGTTAAAACGCCCAAGCAGCGCACTTTTGAAGAAATGAAGCCCGAGCTAGAAATTGACGTTAAAAAGCAGTTGGCGCAAAAGAAGTTCAGCGAATCTGCCGAGAGTTTTAGCAACGCCGTGTACGAGCAAGCGGACAGCCTGAAACCCGTCGCCGAGCGTTACAAGCTCGACGTTAAAACAGCCGCCGGTATCAGCCGCACCCCGCCTGCAGGCGCTACCGGCGCGCTTGCGAATGCCAAGTTTTTAAACGCGATTTTTTCGCCCGATTCAATCGACAAAAAACGCAACACCGAAGCGGTTGAAATCGCGTCAAATCAACTCGCTGCTGCCCGTATTGTTGAGTACACCCCCGCGCGCACCCAGCCATTTGCTGAAGTGAAAGACGCGGTGCGCCTGCGCTGGGTGGCCAGCCGTGGTGCCGAGGCCGCGCGCAAAGAGGGCGCAGCCAAGTTAGCGGCCTGGACAGCTGCGCCGCAAGAAGCGGCGCTACAGCCCGCCATGGCGGTGTCGCGGGATCTTGCGAAAGCCCAAGGCGTTCCGGCGCAGGTGGTAGACGCTGTGCTGCGAGCAGATGCCGCTGCGCTGCCCGCATTCAAGGGCGTAGATTTAGGTGCCAGGGGCTATGTGGTGGCTAAGGTCATCAAAGTGTTGCCGCGTACGGAGTCTGCTGCCGATATTGCCAAGCAAGAACGCACGCAATACAGCCAGTGGTGGAATTCAGCTGAAAGCTTTGCCTACTACAACGTTTTAAAAGAGCGATTTAAAACCGAAATCAAAGTAGACAAACCGGCACGTGATCAGCTTTCGGCGCAGTCAAGCGCTGATACTGCCCCCAATCGGTAGTTGGAACGAAGTGCGGCGCGACAAGCCGTTATAATCAAATCTGCGGTGGCTGTAGCTCAGTTGGTAGAGTCCAGGATTGTGATTCCTGTTGTCGTGGGTTCGAGCCCCATCAGCCACCCCAACTCATCCTCCCCATCTTTTTAGCCCGTTGCAACTTTGCACCGGGCTTTTTTATTGGCAAAACAAGCTAAATTGCGGATGAGTTCCACGTTTTTTCTTTTAAGTTTGAGAGTCGGCAGCTCTTGTTTTTATAGCAATAGGCCATCTGTGAACGCCTGCCAACGTTTTACAGCCGACTCTTGGCGCGTACTGCGCATCGGTAGTCGCACTCTGCGGCAATTGGTTACCTGATGTTTCATTACGGCCGCGTGCTTGCGCTGAGGCACGACAAGCGAGTAATATTATTTTGGTCAAGCCATTTACATTTACCGCAGCAGTAAAAGAGATAAAAATTCACCAGTACCAGACAACCATTTCCACTGCCAACAAGCTGGCGCGGGTCTGGCCATGGCGCTACAAAAGTGGGCCTGAGAACATCACCAAGCCTTGCGCAGCGCGGGTTAGCCTATGGGTTAGTCAAAAAATCGCAGCTGGCTGCTGCCTGCTTTTTTGCTTGGCGGCCAGTGCACAGCAAATTTGGTTGACCATCATTGGCAACCCTGGCGAATCTCAAACTGATCTGATCGAAGTTGACCCTCAATCACGATCTTTGATTGCAGGCAACTCAACACTCAACATCAGGGTCAGTCGAGCCATTTTGCGAACCAGCTCAGACGGTATACCATTTCGCTCCTACAGCGCGACTGTGCTGGTGGACTGCTCTGCCAAAAGCGCGCGCTTTGTAAACGCAACTTTTTACATGATGCCCTTGTGGGAGGGCAAGCCCCACACCACACTGACCTATTCAGCCGCCGAAGTCAGGCCCATGCTGTTTCGCAGCATTGAGCCGAATCCCGCCGCCCGAATCATTCGCGCGGCCTGCCAAGCCGGCAGTCAATAATTTTCGGATGCGCGGCCGATTTTTGTTGGCAGATTTGATTGCAGGCCAGCGTCAATAAAAACGCTTCAGTCCTACACAGTGTTGTCGTATTGACTCTTAAGATTTACGAAAAACTGACCTGGAGGAGGTGCGATGTTGCGACGGTTTTTTGCCCGCTTACTCGGCAGACGGTACGCATTTGAAGTGGCGGTGTTCACCGCTTTGGTGGTGCTGGGGGTAAATGAATACACCTATCGAGCCACCACTGCGGTCCTGCGCGGCGGCATAGCGCTGACCGACGAACGAATAGCCGCTGGCCGATTGCTACAAGCCCTGACAGACGCTGAAACTGGCCAGCGTGGCTATTTGTTGACGCAGGACCCCTCGTTTCTTGCGCCATACAGAATGGCAATCGCCGAACTGCCGCAATTACGGCTAAGGGTAGTGCCTTTCCTGCATGAACATAACCCCGTGCCGGCCAGGCAAATTAACGAAATCATCGACTCTCGGCTGAGCGAGATTGTCACCACTATTGACCTCGCAGAAAGCGGCTCAATCGACTTGGCGCTGAACATCGTCAAGGCGGGAGCCGGTCGCGATTGGATGAGCAAGCTTCGTCAAATGATAGAAGCTGAACTGTCTGGCGCAGCGCAGCGGCAGGCCAAAGCCCGTATTTCTATTTATGACGCACTGGCCGTTAACCATGCAGCTGTCGTCCTTTTGACCATCAGCAGCTTGCTGGCGCTTTATGTATTTATCAGGCAGCTCAGACTCAATGAACGCGAAAAAATAGCGACACAGGCCAGGTTAGAGAGCGCGGTTGAACAACGAACGCTAGAGCTGCGCGACTTGACCAAGCACTTGCAGACGGTCAGGGAAGCAGAAAAAGATCACTTGGCGCGCGAGCTTCATGACCAGATGGGCGCGCTGCTAACCGTCGCAAAGCTTGATCTTGAAGGCCTGCGCAAGCGAGTAGAAACAGCGCCTGACCTGGCAGAACGAGTGGGGCGTATCACTTCACGACTCAATGAAATGATTGTCATGAAACGCAGAATGGTCGAGGACATGCGGCCTTCTTCTCTTGCCTTGCTGGGACTGCGAACCGCCCTGGAGCAGCATTGCCAGCAGATGGCAGCCGCTATGAATGTTGCCTTTCACGTCAATATTGCCGACGTTGCGCTTGCGCCAGCATCTGAGCTGGTGATTTATCGCTTTGTGCAGGAGGCACTCACCAATATTGCCAAATACTCTAACGCCAAAAACGTATCGGTAGACTTGCGCAACGCCGACGGCTGCATAACCATAGAGGTGCGCGACGACGGCATCGGGTTCGACCCCGAACTGGCGTTGCCAGGCCACCACGGCTTGACTGGTATGCGCTACCGAATTGACTCGTTGGGAGGCACCATGACGCTCACGAGCACGCCCGGCGAGGGTACCCGCATTCACGCCAGCATTCGCGCTTAGTCAGCACCGGGTAACGTTCTCCTACGGCGCATTTCGTCCTGCGCCGACCTGCTGCTCAAGCAGCAAAAGTTATGGTTGTTGCATGTTTGGAGCTTGCTCTTTTATAGCCGCTTCGCACCTTAACTTTTTCAGGAGAAACAGCATGCAGAACGCTTGGGTCACGTGGGCTTTGCCCTTTGGAATGATGGGTTTTTGGATCGCCGCAGGGCTGGTTGAATTGATTCGCACGCCTAACCCGACGCACAACTCGGAAAATCGGCCAAGCCGGGTCAGAAGCGCGGCTGACTTTAACCGGCCGATTGGCAACTGACATGGCTAAAAAAATCTTAACCAACGCTGCTGGGAGCCAGCCCGCCAAGCCGCCAAAGCCCCGCAAACGTGCAGGCGACCTGCAGGCGCAGCAAGGCAGGCAAACCGAGGCCATGGTGGCCGCCATGCCTTTTAATGCGAACAAGTCAGGTGAATACGGTTTTGAAAACGGCGTAGCGCCACAACCCGGCGCTGTTATTCAGCCAGAGTCCCGCCTGGTTTCTGCAAGTACGCTTTCAGAGTCCACCACCTCAAGCAAACTCGGCACACAGGCACAAGAGGGCTTGAACCCCGGCAACGGCCCCCTAGATTGGGTTCGAGTTGACTCAACAGGCCAGCAGCTCACCACCAACCAGGGCGTGCCGATTGCGGACAATCAAAACTCATTGAAGTTTGGCGTGCGCGGCCCCGCTTTGCTTGAAGACTTCATTCTTCGCGAAAAAATCACGCATTTCGACCATGAGCGAATTCCGGAACGAATCGTTCACGCTCGCGGCTCAGGTGCGCACGGTTTTTTTGAATGCTACGAGCCGTTTACCCAGCACACCAAAGCGGCACCGTTTCAAGCCGCCGGTAAAGTAACGCCGGTATTCGTTCGCTTTTCTACTGTTGCCGGGGAAAGGGGTTCCAAAGACACGGCGCGGGACGTGCGCGGCTTTGCCATCAAGTTTTACACCGACGCTGGCAACTGGGACTTGGTCGGCAACAACATGCCGGTTTTCTTTATTCAAGACGCGATTAAATTTCCTGACTTGATTCACGCAGTCAAGCCCGAGCCGCACAACCAAATGCCGCAGGCCGCCAGCGCGCACGACACGTTTTGGGATTTTGCGTCGCTGATGCCTGAATCCACCCACATGCTGATGTGGCAAATGAGCGACCGCGCGCTGCCGCGCAGCTACGCCACCATGCAGGGCTTTGGTGTGCACAGTTTTAGGCTGGTCAACGAAGCGGGGGAGTCGGTGTTTTGCAAATTTCACTGGAGCCCCAAGGCAGGCACGCACAGCTTGGTGTGGGACGAAGCGGTCAAAATTTCTGGCGCCGACCCTGACTTTCATCGCCGTGATTTGTGGGACCGAATTGAGACCGGTGCCTTCCCTGAATGGGAGTTTGGTGTGCAAGTGTTTACTGAAGAGCAGGCCGAGTCTTTCAGCTTTGACATTTTGGACGCCACCAAATTGATACCTGAAGAGCTGGTGCCCGTGCAAATTCTCGGGCGCCTGGTGCTCAATCGCAACCCAGACAATTTTTTTGCTGAAACCGAGCAGGTGGCCTTTTGCACCGCGCACGTGGTGCCGGGCATTGACTTTTCTAATGACCCGCTGCTGGCAGGCCGACT
>JANOWB010000008.1:0-5525 GCA_031417695.1 Polaromonas sp. | reverse complement strand
ACCACACCAACAAAAACCCGTTGCGCAAAATTACCCGCGACAGCGAAACGGTAGACATCGTTCGCGGTGAAAAGCGCCGCCGTTTGCACAAGGCTTTTTTGCGCTATCACGACCCGAACAACTGGCCGTTGCTGCGTGAAGCCCTTAAAACCATGGGCCGGGCAGATTTGATTGGCAATGGCAAACACCATTTGATACCAACCTTTCAGCCGCTGGTCGATGGTGCGTACCAATCGGCGCGGCGTAAGAATTCAACTTCTGGTGCCGACAAAGCCACCGCTGTTTCGTCGCCCACCATCGCCAAGGGCAGGCTGCTCACCCAGCACACCGGCTTGCCGCCACGGGACAACGGCTCGCGCAAGCCAAGTGGCAAGCTGGCAGCTGGCAAACCGTTTGCTGGAAAGCCGGGCTAAACCGGCACACTGACAGGCCATTTTGGCAGTGTTTATTGCTTGCGGACCAATAAATACGGGCGCAAGCAGCTATTTTTATAATAGCTAAAAAGTTAATTGTTTGAGCCTGACGCACCCGTGTCCTACGCGGTGCAGCACCTTTGCACGGGTATCATGGCTGCATGCTTCCTACCGCTAATTCAGCCCGCTTGTTGGGGTGGGCCAACCACGCGGCCCAGCGATGGTTGGCGCAGTGGTGGCGCATGCTTTATTTGGGTGCGGTGCTTTTGCTGCTGGCCATGTCGCCGTCTAGCTACAACCGCAAAGGCCGCATTTTGCTGGCGCGTCATATTTACGACAACACAGCGCCCATTTTGTTGGGCTTTACCGTGATGTGCGCGCTGATCAGCTTGGTGCTCACCCGTATCGTGACCACCACCGCGCTTAGCTACGGCCTGTCGCAGTACGCGCTGCAGGTGGTGATTCGGGTGCTGGTGCTTGAGCTCATTCCACTCACGGCCGCGCTTTTTGTGGCGCTGCGCTGCACTATTCCTGATGGTGCAGAACTCGCTGAAATGCAAGCCCGGGGCGAGCTGGACAAGCTGCGGTCCAAGGGCATCAACCCGATTCACCATGAAGTGCTGCCGCGCGTGGTGGCGGGTATTTTCTCAACTGTCACGCTGGCGGTACTCAGCTGCGTGGTGTCGCTGGTGGTGGCCTATGTGGCGATTTACGGCTTTAATATTTCAGGCTTTGCCGGCTACACGCGTTTATTTGGCCAGGTGTTTGGCCCGGCGGTCACTACGATATTTATCATGAAAACACTGCTGTTCAGCCTGGCAGTGTCGCTGATACCGATGGCGTCAGCGCTGTATGGCTCGGCCAGCAGCAACACCCGCACCAGTGCTGAAATGCGCAGCCTGGTGCGCATGTTCGCTATTGTTTTGTTGATTGAAGTGCTGTCGCTGGTCGGCAACTATTATTAATGCACCGCTTTTTAAGAAAATCAATGCATGAGCGATAAGCCCCCACCGCCAACTGACCCGTCAGAATTGCCGTACGCACCCGACCCCGCGCAAAGCCCGGCACTGCCCGCACCGCCTGAGCGGCTGGAGTTTAAGGCCGTGCTGCTGCTGGGTTTTATGCTGGCGTTGATTGTGTCGGCGGCCCTGTACGTGATGTACGCACGCGGCTTGTTTGAAACCACGCAAAAGCTGGTCCTGGTGGCGGAAGACTCTGAAGGTGTGGTGGTCGGCATGAACCTCACGTTTTCAGGCTTCCCAATCGGCCGGGTGCGCCGCATTGAACTGGCTGAAGACGGCAAGGCTCGCATTGTGGTCGACGTGGCTAGCAAAGACGCGCATTGGCTGCGCAAGTCCAGCGTGTTTACGCTGGTTCGTGGCCTGGTTGGCGGCACTAATATTCGGGCGTACACCGGCTTGCTGACTGACCCGCTGCTGGAAGACGGCGCTACCCGCACTGTGCTGCAGGGCGACGCAGGCGCTGAAGTGCCCAAACTGATTGCGGCGGCCAAAGACCTGCTCGAGAGCGTCAGCAGCCTGGTCAGCGCACAAGGTGCATTGGGTGCCAGCTTTGGCAACCTGCAAACGCTAACCGCCAAGATCAACGGCCCAGGCGGGGCGCTGACTGTGCTGCTGGGCGGCGAGGCGGAGGCCAAGAAAATCACGACCACGCTTGACCGCACCAACGCGCTGCTGCTGAAAATCGACAGCCTGACGGCCAAGGCAAACGGTTTGGCCGCCAAGGCAGACACCCAGGTGTTTGGTGCGAACGGCGTAATGCCAGAAACCCGCGCGACGGTGGTGCAGCTCAATGCGCTGCTGGCTGATGCGCGCAACAGCTTGAAAAAAGTGGATGCCGTGCTGATTGAAGCGCAGGCCGTGGGGGCCAATGTGAAGGACGGCACCAACGACCTGGGCGTGCTGCGCGGCGAGGTCGAGTCCAGCCTGCGCAAGGTCGACGGCCTGGTCAATGAGATCAATCGCAAGTGGCCTTTTGCCCGAGACGCGGAGATTAAATTGCCATGAATGCCCGCACTCTAAAACTCAACCTGATTGGCCTGTGCGTGGCGTTGAGCGCTTGCGCATCCGGCCCCAAGCCTGCTGAGTGGCAGCTCAATGCCAAGGGCGCCACCGAGCGCGCGGTGGCGGCCTATCTGGAGGGCAATAGCCGCGTAGAAGCGGCAGAGATGGCCACTGCCCGAAAAGAAATAAGCAGCACGGGCCGGGTCGATTTAATGGCGCGCGCCGAGCTGCTGGCCTGCGCCAGCCGCGTTGCCAGCCTGGTGTTTGAGCCTTGCGCCGGCTTTGAAAAACTGCGCCAAGACGCGCCGCCTGCTGAACGGGCTTATGCCGACTACCTGGCGGGCAAGCTGGCACCGCAAGACCTCGTTTTGTTGCCAAAATCACAGCAAATAAGTGCTCAAGCCGCCATTAATCGGGCGCCAGCAGCTACTGATTCAATAGCAGGTTCATCGGTTGACCCATCGGTTAACCCATTAGCCAAACTGATCGCGGTGGGCACGGCTTTCCAGGCCGGGCAGGCCAGCCCAGCGGCCGTGCAGGCAGCGGTAGATGCCGCCTCGAGCCAGGGCTGGCGCAGGCCACTGCTGGCGTGGCTGGGCGTGCAGTTGGCGCTGGCAGAAAAAAGCGGTGACGCTGTTCAGGCGGCGCGTTTGCAGCGGCGCATTGCCCTCACGCTTAAGCCCTGAGCGTGAACCACAAAACCCGCAGGCTGCAGCGCGGATTAGGCAGCCCGTGGTCAATTGCATTGGCTGGCGCATTTGCGCTGGCTGTGGCCATGGGCATTGGCCGCTTTGCGTTTACGCCGCTGCTTCCCATGATGCTGGCTGACGGCGTCGTTGATTTGCCCGGTGCCAGCTTTTTAGCCAGCGCCAATTATTTGGGCTACATGGTCGGTGCGCTGCTGTGTACGTTTCAGCCCTTCATCTGGTCGCGGTTTGCCGCGTTGCCTGTGGTATTTGCTACCACCTGGCTGCGAAGCGGGTTGGTGGCCACATGCGTTTTAACGCTTGGCATGGCGCTACAGGTGCCCGCGTTGTGGCCCTGGCTGCGTTTTGCAGCAGGCGTGGCCAGCGCATTCGTATTTGTGTTTACGTCGGGCTGGTGTCTGGCGCGCTTGGCTGAGCACAACGCCAGCAACCTGGGCGGCATCATGTATACAGGGCCGGGCGTGGGCATCACGATCAGCGGCGTCTTGGCCAGCGGCATGGTCGCGCTTGGCTGGAAGGCGGCTACAGGGTGGGTGATTTTTGGCGCGCTGGCCTGCGTGCTCACGGCGATGGTGTGGCGCACATTTGCCCAGCCGCGCGCGGCAGCTGTCGCCGTCAAGCGATCTGCATCTGCAAGCTTTAAGCCCGCTACGCCGACAACTGTCAAGCAGCCGCACACCAGTCAATGGCACATGTTGTGGCTGGCCATTGCCTACGGGCTTGACGGCTTGGGCTACATCATCACCGCGACGTTTTTGCCGGTGATTGCCCGGCAAGTCATGCCCGGCTCAGCTTGGTTAGATTTGTTTTGGCCGCTGTTTGGTGTAGCCGTGGTTGCAGGTGCAGTGTTGTCAACCCGCGTATCGCTCAAAGGTGATTTGCGCTACGTGCTGGCTGCTTGCTATTTGCTGCAAGCGCTAGGCGTCATTCTTACGGTGTGGCTACCGACAGCGTTTGGCTTCGCGGTGGGCAGCTTGCTGCTAGGCCTGCCATTTACTGCCATTACATTTTTTGCCATGCAAGAGGTGCGCCGACTAAAACCGCACAGCGCGGCAAGCTACACCGGCCTGCTGACCGCCGTTTACGGCCTGGGTCAAGTAGCCGGGCCACCGCTGGCGGCGTGGTTGCTAAGCCGCAGCGCAACAGTGGCTCAAGGCTTTAACGTGGCGCTTGAAATAGCGTCGGCGTCGCTGTTGCTGGGGGCGCTGATGTTTGTGCTGCTGGCGCGGGTGTATCCGAAAGACGGCGCCGCGTGATGAACAACATGCCGGCCTTTGCGAGCGTTGATCATGTGGTGGTGCGCGTGAAAGACGCCGCGCAAATGATGAATTTGTTCTCGGGCGTTTTGGGGTTACCCGTCTCCTGGCCGCTGCAGACAACCGATTTTGCAAGCTACGGTTGGGTGACACTTGGCAACGCCAATCTTGAATTTTGGGCTGCAGCCAACAACAGTGATTTGCCTGGCGATGAGGTATTGCCCCTGTTTCACGGGCTGGCGCTGGAGCCCAACAACTTGGTTACTGACATTGCAACCCTGCGCGGCCGCGGCATCAGCTGCAAAACGCCAAGGCCCTACGTTACTCAGACCGGGGAGGGGCGGGACGTGACTAACTTTACCAACGCAGTAGTTTTGGATGTGTCTAATCCGCTTCAGTGCATATTTTTTTGTGAATGGGGAAGCGAAGGCACGATTTTTCCTTGGACAGAAAAGCTCAGCACCACGCAGCGAAAGCTGAAAGAGCAACGCCAGCTGTCTGCTTGCACGCCAGGCAAATTAGGCGTTACCGGGCTGGTTGAGGTGCAGCTAAGCGCAACTCACTTGAACGAAGCTCAAGCGCTATGGATGGCGATCACAGGCCAAGATTCTGCGCCAATCAAACTAGCCGGTGGGATGGAGTTGAGTCTTCGGGCCGGTGAATCGGACAGGATTGAATCGATTGTTATCGGCGTTCACTCGCTTGATAATGCCCGGCAATTTATGACTGAAGCAGGCCTGCTCGGTGAATCCAGCGAAAGCGAAATTTCACTTTTACCCAGCGCTTGTGGCGGTTTGAGATTTCGTATCAGGCAAACCTGACTTTGGTTTGGGCAATGGGTTAGAGGCGGGAGCTCAGTATTTCTGGCGCGCTTCCGCATTTGTCCTTACTAGCGAGGCCTGCGCTGTTATCAATTCGTTGATTGCGATGAAAAAAATGTTGTGACTTTCGGTAACGCAAACAAGAACGATTCGCATTAACTGTTAGACTTTCACTTTTCAATCAAGAAAAGTAAAAGGACAAACAGCATGCAGCGAAGAACAATTGTTTTAGGAGCCAGCGCGGTTATTGCAACGGCAGCCTGTGGCGGCGGATCGAACGCGCCAACAGCAACGCCAACTTCAC
>JANOWB010000007.1:0-4769 GCA_031417695.1 Polaromonas sp. | reverse complement strand
CAAAGCACTTGATGGTCAGATTTACAACCTCAATTTGATCGACACACCAGGTCACGTTGACTTTTCGTATGAAGTCAGCCGTTCGCTGTCGGCATGTGAAGGTGCGCTGCTGGTGGTCGACGCATCGCAAGGTGTTGAAGCACAAACCGTCGCCAACTGCTACACCGCACTCGACCTGAAAGTTGAGGTCGTGCCGGTGCTGAACAAAATGGATTTGCCCCAGGCCGACCCTGACAACGCCAAAAAAGAGATTGAAGAAGTCATCGGCATTGATGCAACTGACGCCATCCCCTGCAGCGCCAAAACTGGCATGGGCATCGACGAAATTCTGGAAGCGGTGGTGGCGCGCATTCCGCCGCCAAAGGGCAACCCCGACGGCCCCTTGCGCGCCATGATCATTGACAGCTGGTACGACGCTTACGTGGGTGTGGTCATGCTGGTGCGCGTGGTCGATGGCCGTTTGGCTAAAGGCGACCGCATCAAACTCATGGCGAGTGGCGCCATGTACAACGCTGAACAGTTGGGCGTGTTTACCCCACACAACGAGCCGCGGCCATCGCTTGAAGCGGGTGAGGTGGGTTTTGTCATTGCAGGTATCAAAGAACTACAAGCTGCACGCGTGGGCGACACCATCACGCTGATTAAAGGTGGCAGTGGCGGTTTGGCTTTTACGGCGACCGAGGCTCTGCCAGGCTTCAAAGAAATTCAACCGGCGGTGTTTGCGGGTTTGTACCCGTCAGAAGCCAGCGAATACGAATCCTTGCGCGATGCGCTTGAAAAGCTCAAACTTAACGACGCCTCGCTGCACTACGAGCCTGAAGTCAGCGAAGCGCTGGGCTTTGGCTTTCGCTGTGGCTTTTTGGGGCTGCTGCACATGGAAATTGTGCAAGAGCGGTTAGAGCGTGAATTTGACCAGGACCTGATTACCACCGCGCCAAGCGTGGTGTATGAAGTACTCAAAGCCGATGGCGAGCTGATCAAAGTCGAAAACCCATCGAAAATTCCAGACGCCGGGCGCGTTCAGGAAATTCGTGAACCCATCGTCACCGTGCACTTGTACATGCCGCAAGACTATGTGGGCGCGGTGATGACGCTGGCCAATCAAAAGCGCGGCGTACAGCTCAATATGGCCTACCACGGCAAGCAGGTCATGCTGACCTACGAAATGCCGCTGGGCGAGATCGTGCTCGACTTTTTTGACAAGCTCAAATCGGTTTCACGCGGCTACGCTTCAATGGACTACACCTTCAAAGAATTCCGCGCCTCTGACGTGGTGAAGGTTGATATTTTGTTGAACGGCGAGAAAGTGGATGCGTTGTCGATCATCGTGCACCGCAGTCAGTCAGCTTACCGTGGCCGCGCCGTCGTTGCCAAAATGCGCGAGATCATTTCGCGCCAGCAGTTTGACGTCGCGATTCAGGCCGCGATTGGTGCCAACATCATTGCGCGTGAGACAATTAAAGCCCTGCGCAAAAACGTGATCGCCAAGTGCTACGGCGGCGATATTTCACGCAAACGCAAGCTCCTTGAAAAACAAAAAGCGGGTAAAAAACGCATGAAACAAATCGGATCCGTTGAAGTGCCGCAAGAGGCATTTTTGGCAATCTTGCAGGTTGAAGATTAATGGGTAGCACTTTGACGAAATCAATGAGCGGCATCACCGCTGTGGTGCTGGCTGCTTTTGTTGCGTACGCCGCCGCTTGGTATTTTGGGGTGGTTGACGGCAACTTTTCGCTGCTGCTGTTTTTAGCGGCGCTGGTGACTGGCGTGTATTGGCTGGCTGAGCGGTTTTACTTTTTGCCCCAGCGTGAGTTAGCAGTGGTGGCGTATGAAAAAAACCTGACACAGCACCAAGCTGGCTTGGCGGCGCAAGGCATATCGAAAATTGACCAAGGCGCGAGCGACGCAAAAACCCGATTGATCATGCAGCCGTGGTGGCTGGACTGGACGGCCGGGTTGTTTCCCGTCATCATCATTGTGTTTTTGCTGCGCTCGTTTTTGTTTGAGCCTTTTAAAATTCCGTCCGGCTCGATGATCCCCACGCTGGTGATCAACGACCTGATTCTGGTCAATAAATTTCACTATGGCGTGCGCCTACCAGTGATCAATTTAAAAATTCTTGACAACAACAGCCCGCAGCGCGGCGATGTCATGGTGTTTCGCTACCCACCCAAGCCTAGCCTCGACTACATCAAACGTGTGGTCGGTATTCCCGGCGATGAAGTGGCCTACTTGAATAAGAAGCTGACCATTAACGGCAAACCCCTGGTAAAAACCGCGCTGTCAGACTATTTCGACGAAGACACGCTGCGCTACTCCAAGCAGTTCTCAGAAGTCAGTGGTGAGCGCAAGTACAAATTGCTCAACGATGACGACCGCCCGGCCTTCGTTGCCGGCGCTGACGATTTTCCGTTCAGAAGTAACTGCCGATATAGCACCGAAGGTGTAGTTTGCAAAGTGCCTGAAGGCCAGTATTTCATGATGGGTGACAACCGCGATAATTCACTCGATTCGCGGTTTTGGGGCTTTGTTCCTGAGAAAAACATTGTGGGCAAAGCGTTTTTTGTTTGGATGAATTTTGGTAATCTCAAGCGTATTGGAACCTTCGACTAAGCTGCGGCGAGTTGGTGGCCTGTTTCGCAAGGAAAAAAGTATGAAAAATAAGCAACTTGGGGTTTCTCTTCTTGGCATTTTGTTTGTGGGTGGCGTGCTGGCGTTCGGCGGCATCGTCGCTGCGCAGGTGTTCCCAACCGTAATCGAGTACCAAGCTATTTCTAAGGCAGCAGGCAAGGCCGCCAGCGGAAACACGGTGCCCGAGGTGCGCATTATTTTCGACAAAGCCGCTCAAATCGACGACATTAAGGCGATTGTGGGCAAAGACCTTGAGGTCACCAAAGAAGGCGACAAAATCGTTGTCAGTTTTGCCTACAACAAAGAAATCCACCTGGGTGGCCCTGCATATTTGCTGCTCAAGTACGCTGGCAAATCCAAGTAGCCTGGCAAAGTATCTAATTCAGTGAGTGGCAGTGCCCCGCTAACTCCAAAACTGTTGGCGCTTCAACAGCGTCTGGAGCACGACTTCAAAAACCCCGCGTTGCTGGTTCAAGCGCTCACCCACCGCAGCTTTTCGTCAGACCACAACGAGCGCATTGAGTTTTTAGGCGATTCTGTACTTAACTTGGCGGTGGCGGGGCTGCTGTACGAGCGCTTGGGTGAGCTGCCCGAAGGCGACTTGTCGCGAGCGCGGGCCAACCTGGTTAAGCAAGAAACCTTGCACCACATTGCCGAACAGTTAGGGCTGCCAAGTTTGCTCAGGCTGGGCGAGGGTGAAGTTAAATCGGGTGGGCAAAAGCGCCCGTCAATATTGGCAGATGCGCTTGAAGCGCTTATTGGCGCTGTATTTCTTGACGCTGGATTTGAGCCGGCCCGTGATCTGGTCAAGCGCCTTTTTAAAGATGTGCAAATCAACGCGCAAATGCAGGCGATTGGCAAAGACCCCAAAACCGAGTTACAAGAGTGGTTGCAAGGCCGAAAGATGAGTTTGCCTATTTATCGGGTGGTTGGCACGCAGGGCGCGGCGCACCAACAGACTTTTGATGTGGAATGCGAGATCATTGAGTACCGTCATGCAGAACGCGGCATGGGTGCGTCCCGCCGCTCGGGCGAGCAGGCCGCCGCCGTAGCCATGCTTGCTTATATTAAAACGCTATGAGCGATAAAAAATTGACACCTGACGAAGTTGCCGCACAGGCACAAGCCGCTGCCGTTGAAGCCATGATGGCTAAAGCGTTCTCTAAGCGCACCAGCACCACGCCCGCCAAAGATGCACCTGACGCTCTGCCGGTTCCACCCCTTGACGCCCAGCGATGCGGATTGATTGCCATTGTGGGCAAACCCAACGTCGGCAAGTCAACGCTGCTCAATGCGTTGGTGGGCCAAAAGGTCAGCATCACGTCCCGCAAGGCGCAAACGACGCGCCACCGCATCACCGGCATGCGCACCGTGGGCCCCACTCAGTTTGTGTTTGTTGACACGCCGGGTTTTCAAACTCGCCACGGCAATGCATTGAACCGATCACTTAACCGCACCGTAGTAGGCGCGGTGAATGACGTGGACTTGATCGTGTTTGTGGTCGAGGCCGGGCAGTTCAACCAGGCCGACGAGAAAGTTTTGAACCTGTTGCCAGCAGGCACGCCCGCCATTTTATTGGCCAACAAGTTTGACCTGATTCACCGCCGCGGCGACATTGCGCCGTGGCTGCAAATGATGCAAACCAAGCGCGATTTTGCCGAGTTTGTGCCTATGTCGGCCAACAGTGCCAAAGACGTTGAGCGTGTATTTGGCATTTGTGAAAAGTATCTGCCCCAGCAAGCGTGGATGTACGAGGCCGATGCCTTGACTGACCGCAGCGACCGCTTCATGGCCGCTGAAATGATTCGTGAAAAGCTGTTTCGCCTGACGGGTGACGAGCTGCCTTACACCTCAACCGTCATCATCGACAAGTACGAGCAAGAAGGCAATCTGCGCAAAATCGCCGCCACTATTGTGGTCGAGCGTGACGGTCACAAGGGCATGATCATTGGCGACAAAGGCGAAAAGCTCAAGCGCATGGGGACAGAAGCGCGCCATGAGCTCGAAGCGCTGACGGGCAATAAAGTGTTTCTTGAGATTTGGGTGAAAGTGCGCTCAGGCTGGGCGGACAATGAAGACCGCGTTAAATCGTTCGGGTATGAATGATGTTGCTCCCACGGTCGCTCACTGCGTGTAGC
>JANOWB010000006.1:0-1794 GCA_031417695.1 Polaromonas sp. | reverse complement strand
ATTGGGAATTTGCCGACGGGGGATAAGGACCCGTTTGCGCTTAGGCGGCATGCGCTGGGTGTAGTTCGAATATTGAGTAGCGGACGCTTGAAGATAAGTATTGGCGATTTATTTGAATTCTGCGCGGCAGCTTTTAATATTTCGGAGCAGTTCTATCTTGCTGTTGAACGTCGCAATGCTGAGCGCCAAAAAACTGGTCAGACCGCTGAAGAAAGAGGTCCAAGACCGGAAAGTAGAGCTTCTTTTGTCATTGAACGGGAGAAGCTTTCAGATTTTATTTTTGAACGATTTGCTGGTCTGCTGCGAGAGCAGGGAGCCAGTGCTAACGAAACCGATGCGGTTCTTTCACTGCAGCCTAAGTTTTTTGAAGATGTTCCCAAACGCTTAGCCGCAGTCCGCATCTTCGCAGCCCTACCCGAAGCCCCAGCTCTAGCCGCAGCCAACAAACGCATCAGCAACATCCTGAAAAAAGCCGAAGGCGTGACTGCAACTGTTGATGAACCCTTGCTGCAAGAAGCCGCAGAAGTCGCCCTGCACAAAGCCATGAGCGATGTAGTCCCCAAAGCCAACGCCCAGTTTGAATCAGGCGACTACACCTCGTCCCTACAAACGCTGGCCGCACTGCGCACCCCAGTCGATGCGTTTTTTGAAGGCGTGATGGTCAACGCCGATGACCTGGCAGTTCGCGCCAACCGATTGGGGTTACTCGCCACGCTGCATGCCGCCATGAACCGCGTCGCGGATTTGTCGAAGTTGGCAGCTTAGCTGTACGTCCCCATAATCAAGCCATGAATCGCCAACTGCAAATTGACCATTTTGTAGCGCAAGCACACCTGCTGGCATTGCAGCGCTTGCGAGAGAATCCGGCGCGAATGGCTGAGCCAAAAGCACAACTTGCGCGTTGGCGCGCGTTGTCTGGGTCAATGCGATCCGACATTTACCGGAATGAGTGGGATGACTTGCTTGATGGCACTGTAGATGCATTGGCTACTGCTGTGTGCGCCGACACCGATCACGCTGCTCTGCTGCGCAGCGTATCACCCATGTCGGTGCTGATCACTCAAGCTGAAAGGGCGCAGTTGATCGCTCAGTCAAGGAGCTTGACATGAAGCGTTCTCAACTTGAGCATGTGCTTCGCGCAGCTGCCGCTATTGCACAGGAAAGCACTTTCGTTGTGGTTGGCAGCCAAGCGATTTTGATGGCCTTCCCGCACGCACCCGACGAGCTGCTGGTGTCTCAGGAAATTGATTTGTACCCTGCATTGAATCCTGAAAAGGCGGAGCTGATCGAGGGGGCTATCGGTGCAATGTCGAGCTTTGACCAGACCTTTGGCTACTATGCCGACGGGGTTGGACCAGAAACCGCCGTCATGCCAGATGATTGGCACACTCGTGAACAGTTGTACTACATTGGCGACGTGACCGTCATTTGTCCTGAAGTCCATGATCTGGCTGTGTCCAAGTGCGTGGCGGGCCGTGACAAAGATGCAGACTTTATTCGTGCATTGTTTCGACACGCGATGATTGAATTGCCAGTCATGTTGGGGCGTATCGCCCAGCTTGACCCGGTCAAACACAATTTGCAGCACATCACCCAATGGACCCAGCGCCGCGCGCAGGAAGCCACCCCATGAAACTCGTCATCCTGGACCGCGACGGCACCATCAATTCTGACAGCGACGACTTCGTCAAAACGCCTGAAGAATGGATGCCGCTGCCAGGCGCGCTCGAGGCCATTGCGCGGCTAAACCAGGCCGGTTGGCATGTGGTGATTGCATCCAACCAGTCGGGTTTG
>JANOWB010000005.1:0-18814 GCA_031417695.1 Polaromonas sp. | reverse complement strand
GGCCTTGGATTGGAACCACTTGATTCATCGGGCTGACTTCAGTGGTTGGAAGGGTCGGATCAGGCATAGACCGGTTTTACTACAAAGCAAGTGTCATGGCGGGTTTGCTAGCAGGTTGAGTAGCGTGATGAGTGGCCAGATGAATCAGCGTTGCAATTAAAAAACGCGCTGCACGCGTTAACCACCGCCAGCCCACTTTAAGCTATGTATTTAATAGCTGCTTGCGCCCGTATTAATTGGGCTGCAGTGCTATTTTATGCATGAATTAGCGTAAAAATATGCCAAAACACCGTCGCCGCGATAATCAAGCCATGCGCTTTTCACCCAAGACCGTCGGCATCACTGCCGCTGTGGTCACCATCGTCATTTGGACCTCTTTCATCGTTGTAGCCCGATTAATGGCGCTTAAGGGCTTGACCCCACTCGACATTGTGCTGTGCCGCATTGTGGGCGCGGCTGCGGTGCTGCTGCCTTGGGGTTACTTGATGGTGCGCAAAATGAAGTTAAACAACCCGGGGTACCGGGCTAACCAAACCTGGCTGGGTTTGTCGCCACTGCCACTGCGCATCACCGCGCTGATTGGTACCTTTGGCGGCGTGGCGTACGCCGTGCTGGCTTACAGCGCCTTTGTGTACGCGCCCGCCGCACACGGCTCGGTGCTGCTGCCGGGCATGCTGCCACTGTCGACCGCGCTGCTGTCGGTGTGGCTGCTGCATGAACGCTTGAGCGCTGGGCGCATCACCGGGCTGGCCATGATTTTTAGCGGGGCCATGCTGGTCGGCGGGGTGTCAATTTTTAACGCCATTTTTAATGCCAACAACACCAGCCAAACCTACATTGGAGACGCCCTGTTTGTGTGCGCGTCGAGCTGCTGGGCTTTTTACGCAGTGACTTGCCGCAAAAACGCGCTGGGCGCGGTGCCCGCCACCATTGCGGTTATTGTGTTTTGCGTGGTCACCTTCATCCCGGCCTACGGTGCGCTGGTGTGGGCGGGTGTGCTGCACAGCAAGCTGGCCACCGCGCCGTGGTCTGAAATTATTTTTCACACCGTGTGGCAAGGTGGCGGCTCGGTGGTGATTTCGGGCATTTCGTTTACCAAAATGATTGAATACTTTGGCCCGGTGCGCACCACCATGCTGACGGCGGTGGTGCCCGGCTTGTCGGCCCTCGGTGCGGTGGTATTTTTAAACGAGCCGCTGTACTGGAACCTGATTGCCGGGCTGCTGCTGGTGACTTGCGGCATTGCGGTGGGCGTACGGGCATCAAGCCGAGCACCGCCTGGAGTCGCAAATGTCGGGCCAGCGGGGACACCAACGCGAAGTTGAATTTTTGCAAAACCGGTACTCAAAAAGAGCACTGCTGTCGGGAGCACCGGCACAAGCTGCTATTGCGTTGGTAGCAAATATTCGCTCACTACATTGGTATTAGGAAACAACTGAATTACTTTCGCAGCAGCACGACTGTATAGCCGCCCAGCACCACGCCGTGCATGCGCTGGCGAATGCGCAGCAATTGCGCTTGCCCTGGCTTCATGTCGGCAATGGCCGCATGGAACTGCACCGACAGCGGCTCACAGCCACGCGCGACCGTCTCGCGGGGGCGCAATAAATGGGCGCGTGCGCCGAGCTCCATCGCGCTGATAGACAGCCGCCGGCTGCTCTGCGGACTGGCTGGGGTCATGCCCCACACGCTTTGCTCAGTAGCGGCCTGGAAGGCCAACGTGCGTTGGCCTGTGTAAAGCTTGAGCCAGTCCATGCCGTTGGCGTCTTCCAGCAGCGCTTCAATTTCAACGACGCCGGCCTGCGTGTGAAAGCCTAGGTCAAGGTGCAAGTCGATATTGGCGGGCGAGCTAGATGTAACCACAGCGATATTGCGCTGGCCAATGTGCCGGTCTGCCGCAGCGTTGAATTGGTCGGGCGAGACAGCGTCCATCATCGGCTCGCTAACGCGCACGACCAAACATTCGTGTCCGTTGTTTACAAACTCTGGCACCCAGGTCGTCGGGCAACGCACGATGGCGTGGCAGCCCAGTGTCATGTAAGGCTGGCCTGCGCTGCTGGCCTCAGTCCAGTCGGCAAGGCGCGAAAACCGATTACCCAAATCGACCCAGGTTGATCCAATCAAGTGCGCATCGGTGCGCGAAATGCCTAGGCTGGGGTTGAACCAATAAAACTCGACCCTTACCCTATAGGCTGGCGCTTTGCCCAAGTTCCAGACATGTGCGTACAGCGTATTGGGTTTGCCCGCCATGGCTACAGCGCCAAAATTAGGCGGCATCAACGGTGCAGCAGCCGCGTCGACATCAGGCAACACATAGATGTCGGGCGACTCCCAAAAAACGCCGTTGAACGGCCTGTTTCCAGTGTCTCCCGCGCCGCTGCGCATCAAAAGAAACGGCAAAAATTCGTCTTTTCGCGGACCAAATTGCGGGCCGTCGCGCAATGTTTTTTTAATCTTGTCCCGGAACCAGTCCAGCTCTTCAGGCGTGTTTTTTTTCGGCCGATCTTTATCCTTACCCGCCGTGGTGTCGTTGATGGTCACTTTTGGCGGCGGCTCGGTTTGCTCCACTTCGATCGTGCCAGGATGGGGGCAGCGTGGAGGCGGCTCGCACTGCGGGCCGCCATACGGGTCTTCACATTTTGGATTGCTGTTGTTTCCCGCGGGTTTGCCGTTGCATTCACAGTCGCAGCGCGCTGCGCCACAATGCTTGCAAGCCGATTGCTTGTGTGCGTTTGGAGGTGACTTTTTAGTCATGATGGTTTCACCTTGGTCCGTCGAACGGGACTGGCTTATCAGGCTCGACCGACTCGTCCTGGCAGCCGGGGTCTTCCAGGCCAAACCCAGTCCAGTGCAGTTTCAGGCGGTTGGCCGCGTTGTACTGGCCCATGTCAGTGTCCACTTGCGGCGGCCATGTGCAGGGGTCGTTGAATTGGTGGCCGTTGGCATCTTCGTGGGCGCTGGTTGTTTGTCGATTCCAGTCCCAGCAGTGGTAGGCGTAACCGCGGTCGGCGTCCATGTTCCAGTCAACATACGGGATGGCTTTTTTTGCGCCTGGCTGAGGGCTGTGGCGTGTGTGCAGCCAAATTTGATAGGCCGAAAATTGCGTGGCGTTGCCAAGGTGGGTGTTGGGGCGCAAATTGGCTTGGGCAATCACATCAGTGGCAGCGGGCGTATCGGCTTTTTCCAGTTTGTCGCGCACCACCGCGTCGGTCGGTACGTTTTTAAACAGCACCTCCGGCGTTGCCCGGGCTGGGTAAGGCCCCGCAACGGTCCGATCCAGCTCGGCGGGTTCAGCGTGCGGATACTGCCAGGGTTGGTGAAAAGACACGGGATCGCCGACAGCATCTTTGGGGTACATGTGCGGGTAGTTTGGATCCCTGAAACTTGTGCGGCCCTGCACCAACGCAGCGTTGGCCGGAAACACATCACCCACGTCGTCCATCACCATTTTAAAAACGTCTTTATCAGGCATTCCGATGGCAATCAGCCCAAGGCTGATCTCATCTTTCATCGGCATCAGGTAGCCCGTCATCACCAGTGTGGCTCTGAAGCTTTTCATCGCATGAAACAGCGGCAGTTCAACAGCGTAGTAAATCGCCAATCTGATGAGGTACGTTGCCAAATCGGCCGCCAACGCCCAAAGAATGGTCGCCAAATACAGCGCCCAAGCGAGGATGTATGCCAAGATGTTGATCACCGACAGCAAAAAATCAAGCAAATCATCAAACCAGCTGCTGTCGCTGTCGTCGCCGCCAGGCGCTGAGTCTTGCGGGTCGCTCATGGTCGGGAAGTCAAGATTTGGAAACACGTCTGGCGGCTCGGGCGCTTCGTGTGAAAAACCATCAACCGTGGTCATTTTTAGGTAACTGAACAGCAGGCGATAAGTTTCTTCGATCAAGTCCAGTGTCGGCTTGCCGTCGTTGTCGCGCAATATTCGCGGGTGTTTGCCGTTGCGATAAAAAACATCTTCAATGGCAGTGTGGAGCAAAGTGGCTACAGGCTCAGCCAATTTGGAGTCAAGATCAAGTTTGCGCCGCCGAACCCAGTTCTCCCTCATGCTGTTGCCAGCGGGGTAGCTGGGCCTTGGCACTGGCGATCCGTCGCCTTCTTTGAAGGCGATGTCGTAGTACAGGGCTGACTCAGTAAGCTGGCCGTACTGGGTGGTGCTACCGGGGCGGTTGGCGTCGCGCACATACCAAAACGCGTCCATGTGGTTTTCAACCAGATGGTGGCGCTGCCAATGCAGCCGAAATGGCCCACCCGAAATAGTGTTGACCAGCGCATGACCCGTCACATCGGTGCCCACATGGGTGATGTAACCCAGCGCATATGCCTGAGCTTTGGCGCGCAAGTCATCGTCTTTTATTTGGCTGGCCGAGCTCCAGAGCGCGCGGCCAAACTGCCCGGTGCGCCGATAATGCAGCATGTCAGACCACAAAAAAGATTGCTCATCGATTCCTCGGTTGTGACCCAGCGAAAACAGTGTGAAGAAGTCAACGTTTTTGACTGCCAGGTTTTCAATCGCAGCGATCAGTATGCTGATCAAATCGCCGAGCACATTTGTGACAACTTCCGACAAACCCCCCGTTAGCCGGCTGATGGCCTCTTGCGCGTCCTGGCTAATTGGGCCGAGGTATTTCTCATACTTTTCAATGTAGGGGTCAAGCGTGTCGTACAACTTGAACAGAAAGTCGTTGAAGGCCACCAATACGCTAGACAGCGGAATTGGCTTCATGTCTCTGAAGTCCGGCAGAAAAAAGAATAAATCAGGGCCAATTGCCCCAAGCGCGGCAAAATTGCTATGCTTGACCATCAACTCGCCAAGCTCCTTGCAGTCTGCACCGCTCCAGTCTGGGTTGATGCGCTCACTGCGCCCGGGGAGATAGCCGTCTTTAGCAAGCAAGAGCGCGGTGGCGCGCATCGCGCTGATATGAATCATTGGGCCAGGCATCGCAATCTCCTGAAAGATTTCAAAACCAAATCACTTCAAATTTGACAGATTGCAGTGTGCTCTCATCCGAAGTCAAAACAACATCAGCTGGTGCGTTGATACAGCTTTTACCGTTTGTGGTCTGTCGCGCCTACCCTGTTTGCGCTGTGCGCATGTCAGCTTAGTTGCAAAAGCATCTATGGCCGACATGAAACAAGTGTGCGGTGTGTTGATTGGGCGAGCAAATGACTGCAGCTGTAAAAGCTATTTTTTCTAACTAAAATTCGCTTTTTTACCAATTGAAACGGGCGCTAGCAGCTATGAACTTTATAGTAACGATGCAATCACTATCACCATCACTTTTAGTCACAGCCCTACTAGGGCTTCACTTAAGTTTTTCCTGCGGCGTTAGCTACGCAGCCCCGTTCATACCCATCAACGACGCCCAAGTCATTGAGCGCCTGCCCGGCCGCGCGAGCGACCCTGCCACGCGGCGCGTTGAATCGCTGCGCAAACAACTGGCCGCCCGGCCCGATGACGCAGCACTGCGGGTTGAAATCGGCAGACGCTACTTTGACATGGCTATGGCTCAGGGAGACCCGCGCTATGTAGGCTATGCGGCGGGCGCTTTAAAGCCGCTGGCAAGCGCCGTTCCTGCTGCACCCGCATTGGGCGCCGAGTACTTTCAGGTGCGCGGCATGATTGAGCAATTTACCCACCAATTTGATGCAGCGCTGATCAGTCTGGCCACCGCCAGCCAGCTCAACCCAACATCGACCGAGCCCTTGCTGTGGCGCAGCGCCATTTACATGGTGCAGGCCAAATACCCTGAGGCCGCGGCCGAATGCGCCAAACTTGAACCCATAGCTGAGGCGCTGGTAGCCGTTGGCTGCAGTGCCTATGTTGAGGGCAGCAGTGGCGGCGGCCTGCAACCGGCCTTTGACAAGCTTGCAAGCGCAGTCAAGCAGTACCCGCAAAGCGCCCCTGAGCTGCTGCTGTGGCAGTACACGCGCCTGGCCGAAATGGCGCTGCGGCTCGACCGCTTTGACATGGCCGAGGGCTACTACAAAAGCGCGTTGAAGCTGGGCATCACCGACCAATTTTTGCTAGGCAGTTATGCCGACTTTTTACTTGCGCGCAAACGGCCAGCTGAAGTGTTGGTTTTGCTGGCCGACTGGGAGCGTTCTGATATTTTGCTGCTGCGCTTGGCGCTGGCCGCGCAGGCAACCAAAGATTCGCGCGCTGCCAATTTTGCTGCGCAATTGCGTGAGCGGTTTGAAGACGCCGCCAAGCGCGGCGACCGCCTGCACGAGCAAGAAGCCGCGCGATTTGAGCTCGACATTGAAGGCAATGCAAAAAAGGCCTTGGCTTTGGCCAGCGCCAACTACACCGCACAAAAAGAACCGCGCGACGCTGAAATACTGATGCGAGCCGCCATGAGCGCCGGCAAAGGTGAAGCCGCCCGGCCTGCGCTGGCTTGGTGGCGAGCGTCCAGCTATGAAGACCCGCACATCAGCGACCTGGCCACGCAACTCGTTGGCCAAGGGGCTGAAAAATGATGCAGGTTAGAACAGCCTGCATCCATCTGTTGTTGATGCTTGTAACGCTCGCCGCGCACGCCCACAAACCCAGCGACAGCTACCTGACGTTGGCTGCATCCACCCCGGCCACCGCGACCAAGGGGCAAGTCATTAACGCAGCGTGGGACATCTCGCTGCGCGACCTCGACTACGTACTGCAGCTTGACCGGGACGGCAACGGCGAGCTGACCTGGGGTGAGACACGGCAACGCGAAGCCGACATCATCAAGCTGGCTACCGGCGCGTTGGTGGTCAGCTCTGATAATCAAACTTGCCCCTGGTCTGCCACCGCGCCCCTGTCACTGGACAAACACAGCGACGGAACCTATGCGGTACTGTCACTGACTGCACAGTGCCCAACATCAGCTGCTGGGTCAAGCGCGCCCAAAAATATCAGCGTTACTTACAGCTTGTTTTTTGATGTAGACCCTTCCCACCGCGGTTTGGTGCAGTGGCTGGTGCCTACCCAAGCGGGCGATGCGCCCTCCTCCCAAGCCCTGATTTTTAGCGCCGAATCCGCCAGCCAGGCGCTGTCGCTGGTGCCCGCTGGCTGGTGGCAAACATTGAGCCAATACATCGTTGACGGTGTCTGGCACATCTGGATTGGTTACGACCATATTTTGTTTTTACTCTCACTGCTGCTGCCCGCCGTGCTGGTGCGCCGCGCTAATCAGTCGGAGCCTGCGCCGCGCGGCTTGGCGCAGTGGGACCCGGCGCCTACGCTGCGCGGCTCGGTGGTTGAAGTGCTCAAAGTAGTCACTGCGTTTACTTTGGCGCATTCCATCACGCTGAGCCTAGCGGCGCTGGGGGTCATCAGCTTGCCGTCGCGCTTAGTTGAATCAGTGATAGCGGCATCGGTCGTGCTGGCCGCGCTTAACAATTTGCGCGGCACCATCGACAAGCGCCGCTGGGTGATGGCGTTTGTGTTTGGTTTGATTCACGGCTTTGGCTTTGCATCGGTGCTGGCTGACTTGGGGCTGCCGCAAGGCGCGCTGGTGCTGGCGCTGGTTGGCTTTAACGTCGGTGTGGAGCTGGGCCAGCTGGCGATAGTGGCGGTGTTTTTACCGCTGGCTTTTTGGCTACGGGCAACAAAGTTCTACCGGGTGGGCGTGCTCACGGGCGGCTCCATCATCGTTGCGCTGCTGGCCAGCTGGTGGCTGGTGCAGCGCATGTTTGATTTATAAACAGTTGATTTATAAATTGTCGATTTAAAAGCAGCCCTGCGCCACTTGAAAGCGCGGGGCTACTGTCATTTCCTACACTGCGGCCGGGCTGCGCTGCAAACCGCCAGCTGCTTGATTTGGCCTAGCTGCTTGCGACACCACGTCGCCCACCATGTCGGCAGTAATGGCCGACAACGTCCAGCCCAAGTGGCCGTGGCCGGTGTTGTAAAACACATTGGCCGCGCGACCTGCGCCAACACGCGGCAACATATTGGGCATCATCGGGCGCAAGCCGGCCCACGGCACGACAGAGCGCGTGTCGATTTGTGGAAAACACTGCGCCACCCAATTGATCAATGGCTGAATGCGGTCTGCGCGAATGTCGTAGTCCACCCCGTTGAACTCGGCTGTGCCCGCCACCCGAAAGCGGTTGAGCCCCAAGCGGCTGGTGACCAGCTTGGTTTCATCGTCCAGTAAGCTCACGTTAGGCGCGCCCAACCGGCTTTGCTCGTCATTTAAATTAACGGTGATCGAATAGCCTTTGACTGGGTAAATATTGACTCGGTCCCCCAGTTGCGCAGCCAGGTTGCGGCTGGCCACTCCGGCGCAAACCACGATGCCGTCAAACGACTGTGCATTACTCTGGGCATCGTCTTGTGATGCCGCCACAACGATTGCTTTTTTGCCGTCACTTTGCACTGACTTGACGTCTTGACCGTACAAAGTGCGCACGCCCAAACGCTCAGCAGCTTGCGCCAGGCCGTGGGTGAACTTGTGAATGTCGCCAGTTGAATCGCTTTCAGTGAAGTAGCCGCCGTAGTAGTTGCCCGCCAGCGTGGGCTCTATAGCTTTCATTTCCGCAGGCGTCACGGCGCGGCGCGGCAAGCCGCCTTTGGCCAGCATGACTGATACACGGCCTGCATAGTCAAAGCCTTTTTTATCGCGGTAAATATGCAAGATGCCTTGTTGCTTCAAGTCGAAGTCAATGCCTTCTTCTTCGGCCCATGCAAACAAATGCTGGCGCGCGGCCACGGCCATGCGCGCTGTTTCAATCGTGTTGCGTTCGTAATGCGGCATGGCGGCCATAAATTCAGCAAACCACGACAACTTGTGCCAGGTGGGTGCCGGGTTGACCAGCAGCGGCGCGTTGCGGTTCAGCATCCACTTCAGACCTTTGACGATGGTTGACCAGTGCGTCCACACCTCGGCGTTAGATGCTGACAGTTGCCCGCCGTTGGCAAACGATGTTTCCATCGCCGCGTAGCGATGGCGCTCAAACAAGGTGACGGTAAAGCCGCGCTTGGCAAGCGCGTAAGCCGTGGTGACGCCGGTGATGCCGCCGCCAATAACTGCAATGGTTTTCATGAAAAAAGTGCTTTCAAAACGTCGGGGGGTGGAGCTTTGCCATGCAAGCCGCATAACAAAAGCGCCCCCTCTGTTCTGGACCTGAGAGATTCACGATGCGCTTGTACGGCACATCGTTTGCTCCTTCGGTGCGCTGGCAGACGATGCCAGCAGCTCTTCAGAGTAGTTGCAGGTGATCGGTTCTTTTGCCTGAGAGTTTCCGGGGCGGTTGCTCCTTCGGCGCTGCCCACATGCCATTCTTGTCGATTGGCGCTGGCAGTCTCTCCCGATCACATGTCGACCTTATGGACGCAAAGCATTCCTAGTCGAATTCAATATTCAGATTTTACGTGCAAAAAACGCGCTGACCAACGCTGCCCAATACGCACTACCGACAGCAATGTTGTCGTCATTGAAGTCATACGCCGGGTTGTGCACCATGCACGCCCCTGCTGAATCACCATCTCCATTGCCAATCAACAAATAACTGCCCGGGACTTTCTCCAGCATGAAGGCAAAGTCTTCACTGCCCGTAAGTTGCGGGCCGTTCAAAATCACGCGATCTGGCCCTACCAAATCAAGCGCCACTTGCCGTGCGAAGTCGGTTTCGCTCGTATGGTTGACCAGCACGCAGTAGCCCTTGCGCCAGTCGATTTCTGCCCGCACGCCAAAACTTTCCGCTTGCGCATTGACAAGCGCCTTGATGCGCTGCTCAAGCAGCAGCCGCACGTCGGGATCTAGCGCACGCACGCTCATCTCCATCGTTGCCATCGCCGGTATCACGTTGTTCGCGTTACCCGCGTGCAAGGCGCCTACCGTCACTACAGCGGTGTGCAGTGGGTCTACATTGCGTGACACCACGGTTTGCAACGCCATCACTATGGCTGCGGCTGCTACCAGCGGGTCCGCTGCGCGGTGCGGCATGGCGCCATGGCCGCCTGTGCCGTGTACGCGAATGGTGGCGTAGTCGCTAGACGCCATCGCCGCCCCATCACGAAACACAAAGTGCCCAGTGGGCACGCCCGGCATGTTGTGCATGGCAAACACGGCATCGCACGGGTGAAGGCTAAACAAGCCATCGTCCATCATGCGCACCGCGCCGCCGCCGCCTTCTTCAGCAGGCTGAAAAATCAGGTTTAGCGTGCCTTCAAAGCTTGCATCTGCTGCTATTGATTTGGCAGCCGCCAGCAGCATGGCAGTATGGCCGTCATGGCCGCAGGCGTGCATCAGGCCAGGTTTGCTGCTGGCCCAATCGAGGCCTGTGGTCTCGGTAATCGGCAGCGCATCCATGTCAGCGCGAATACCCAAGCTCAGCACGCTGCGCCCGCGCTTTAACACGCCCACCACACCGGTACCGCCCAAGCCGCGGTTCACGGTGTAGCCCCAGTCTTCTAATTTGGCCGCTACCAGGTCAGAAGTGCGGTGTTCTTGAAAAGCCAGCTCGGGGTGGCGATGAATGTCCCGCCGCAGCTGAATAAATTCACCCACCTTACTAACCAGCGCATTACCCATGTAGCTCATGCTCGGCCTACCTTACTGCGGCTGCAAATTAATCGCTTTGGCAATGCCGCGGAACTGCGCGGTGCCATCCGCATAGGCCTTGTCCATGGCCTGCAACGACAGCGGCTTGGCCACCATTTGGCTGTTGGCCTCCAGGCCGCCGCGCACGGTGGCGTCAGACAGCGTGTCGGTGATGGCTTTGTAGATCACTTGAACAATCGGCTCCGGCGTGTCTTTTTTCACAAAGTACCCCGTCCAGATATTGAAGGTGAAGTTCTTCAAAGACTTGCTTTCGCTAATCGCCGGGTAATCTTTAAATGCCTCTACACGCTCACTGTTCAGCATGGCCAGCACTTTGAGCTTGCCCTGCTTTTGCAGCTCAATATTGGCCTTGCCCATCGGGGCCAAAAAGATATCAACCTGCCCGCCCATCACGTCTTGCAGCGCTGGCGCAATGCCTTTGTACGGCACGTGCGTCATCGGTATGTTGGTGACTTTAGACAATTGCTCGCCCAGCAAATGGTAGAAAGTGCCTGGGCCCACGCTGGCGTAAGTGATGGGTCGGCCACCGCTGGCTTCTTTGCGGGCGTAGTCCAAAAATTCATCCACTGTATTGACGGGCAAATCTTTGCGTGTCACAAATCCGATTTGCGCGGTAGCAATCATTTGCACCAAGCGAAAGTCTTCGCTTTTGTATTTAACAGCCGAAATAGCCAGTGGCGCCAAGATCAATTCGTTAGGCGAGCCTTGAAAAATCATTTGCCCATCAGACGGTGCGCTTAACACTTTTTGCGCGCCAATCGCGCCGCTGGCGCCGCCCAGGTTTTCAACCAATACGGGCTGGCCCATGTTTTTAGCCAGCGTGGTGTTCACGGTGCGGGCGATTACGTCAGACAAACCGCCTGCGGGGTACGGCACCATCAGCGTGACAGGCTTGCTGGGGTAAGTTTGCGCGCAAGCGGCACCTGCAAGCAGAAAACCGCCTAGCAAAGCGGTGTAGCGGTGAAGTGAGTTAGTCATGTCTCTGCCTTTAAAAGTAGTTGTTGAATGGGTGGCAGATGCATCGTAGTCAGCCGTTTTTATAATGTCTAATGCATTGTTATATTAATTTTCATGACTTTAATGAATAGTCAGGACGCGCCATGACCCTGGTTCAACTCCGGCATTTGATTGAGCTGGCCGCCACCGGCTCGTTCAGCCAGGCAGCCGTCAAACTGCACCTGACGCAGCCCGCACTGAGCCGCAGCATTGCTGCGCTTGAGGATGAACTCGGCCAAAAACTATTCGACCGCATTGGCCATAAAAACGAGCTGACTGCTTTTGGCACGCACATCGTGCAGCGCGCCAGAGCCTTGGTAGACGAAGCCAACGAGCTGCGCCAAACCGGCGTGCAGTTGAAAAAGGGGGAGATGGGCCAAATCCGCATTGGCATGGGTTCTGGCCCCGGCGCCATGCTGATGACGCCGCTGATGATGCTGATGGCCACCGACCACCCCAAGGCGCATATCGATATCTCACGCGGCAGCACCGCGCTGCTGGTGCAGGCGCTACAAGAGCGTTTGCTGGACGCACTGATTTTGGACATTCGCTCGCTGCAACCTTCGCCTGATTTGAAGGTAGAAGCGTTGCCCGAAATGCAGGGCGCTTTTATGTGCCGGCCCGGTCACCCTTTGGCCAGTGAAGGCGGTAAACGCAGCGTGCCGTTCGCCGAACTGCGCCGCTACCCGATTGCATCGACCCCGCTAAGCGATGAAGTCGCGCGCATTTTGATGGAGCGCTTCGGCCCAGAGGCGCATCCCGACAAGCTGGTTAACTTGCGGTCTGAAGAAATCTCCAGCTTGCTCGAGGTGGTGCGGCGCAGCGATGCGGTGGTGCTAACCATCCGTGCTGCTGCGCCTGACTTGGTGGAGCTGCATTTGTCGCCACCGCTGAATGCAACCGCGCGTTTTGGCCTGGTAACGATTGCCGCCCGCACCGAGCCGCCGCTGATGGACAAGGTGCGCACGCTGATGCAGAGCATATTGCGCGATTCAGGCGCCCCAGCCACTTCAACGCCTAAGAACACTAAAAAACGCCTAAAATAGGTATCTTTTATGGCTATAGCCCAATAAATACGGGCGCGAGCAGCTATTACTTATATAGCAATTATTCATACTTAAATGCCGTTCCTTACCGCTGCCCTGTACAAGTTTGTCGAACTGCCCGACCACGCCGCGCTGCAAGCGCCACTGCTGGCCGTGTGCGAGGCGCATGGCATAAAAGGCACGCTGCTGCTGGCGGCGGAAGGCATCAACGGCACGATAGCCGGGCGGCCTGATGACGTGCACGCGGTGCTGTCTTACCTGCGCAGTGATCCACGTTTGTCTGCGATAGAGCACAAGGAATCATGGGCCAGTGCCATGCCGTTTTACCGGATGAAGGTGCGGCTAAAAAAAGAAATCGTCACGCTGGGAGTGCCCGATGTGCACCCAGCGTTGATGGCCGGGCAGTACGTGAAGCCTGAAGCGTGGAACGAGCTGATCGAGCAACCCGGCGTGGTGCTGGTTGACACGCGAAACGATTACGAAGTGTCGATTGGCACGTTTGCAGGTGCAATCAACCCGGCCACCACCAGCTTTTCAGAACTGCCCGGCTGGGTAGAGCGCGAGATGCAAAGCGGCGGCAAGCTGGCTGAGGTAGACGGCATCAAACCCAAAGTCGCCATGTTTTGCACGGGCGGCATCAGGTGCGAAAAGTCGACCGCGTTTTTAAAGTCCAAAGGCTTCGACGACGTGTACCACCTGCAAGGCGGTATTCTGAAATACCTGGAGACCGTGCCCGAAGCTCAAAGCCAATGGCAAGGCCAGTGCTTTGTATTCGACGAGCGCGTGTCAGTTGGCCATGGCTTGGCCGAAGGCGGCTTGGCGCTGTGCCGTTCGTGCCGCGACCCCATCACTGCTGAATCAATGGCATCGCCCTTGTACGAGCGCGGCGTGAGCTGCCCGGGTTGCCACGGCACGACTACGGACGTGCAAAAAGCCGGTTACAGGCAGCGGCAAAAGCAGGTGGATTTGGCTGAGTTGCGAAAGCAGGCGCATATCGGTGTGGTGCAAAGTACGTCGCAAAAACAGTGACCGCTGCCCTGCCCGTTCTTTACAGTTTCAGGCGCTGCCCGTATGCGATGCGTGCACGGCTGGCGCTGCAAGTCAGCGGCATTCAATTCGAGTTGCGTGAGGTTTCGCTTAAAAGCAAACCGCCCGAGCTGCTGGCCGCATCCCCAAAAGGCACTGTGCCTGTGTTGGTGTTACCAAGCGGTGAAGTCATCGACGAAAGCCTGGACATCATGCGCTGGGCGCTTGAGCAGAACGACCCGGAGGGTTGGTTAACCCAAGCTTCGATGGAAGAAATGCTGACGTTGATAGCAGCCAACGACGGGCGATTCAAACACGCGCTAGACCGCTACAAGTACCCGAACCGTTATCCGCTGGAGTCTGGAGGTGATTTGCAGTCATTTGCGATTGCGCATCGCACCCAAGCTGCTAGCTGGCTGCAAACGCTGGAATCACGTTTAAACCGAGGTTGTTTGTTCAGCAATCAAACCAGCCTTGCAGACATGGCCACTCTGCCCTTTGTGCGGCAGTTTGCGCGTACGGATGCGGCTTGGTTTGAAGCTCAGGCATGGCCGCAGTTGCAGGATTGGCTTGCGCGGTTTGAGGCCAGTGGGTTGTTTGAAAGCGTGATGGCGAAGTATCTGGCTTGGCAGCAGACAGTTTAGAAACGCTACGCTTTTAGGAGCTACTTGCGACCGTATTTATTGGGCTTCAGGTTGAATGCTTACTACGCAGGGCGGCGTCGATTTGAACGTCCCTTTCGCCAAGCTTCTAACAGCTCGGTGCTCCCACCCGCAACGTGCAAAAGCATTTGAAGGGATAGGATGGCTCCTGGAACAATACCTTCCTCGTCAATCTCTGTATCCGAATAGTCAGGATTGGTGGGAATTTCGACGTTCACTACCCACCAGACCTCAATCTTTCGGAGAAGCTCCACCAGAACCGGGAACTGCTCCGTGTGATTGGACTCCGCTTGCCCCGTTACGACCTCAAATAGCTGGTGAGCAAGCAGGTTTCTGGTTTTCTTTAACAGCTCGAATGTTTTTAGATCTTCGTCACTTATTGCTTCTTGCTCATGGAGCCAATTGAGGGACGCGTAGACCGCGCTCCCATTACGCACAAGAACCTTTGCTTGGTATTCAGGTGATTGGGTCGAACCCTGCTCAGACCAACTAATTGAGTAAAAGTCTTTAATGCGATCAACAATTGAGTTCTTCAGGATTTCAAAGGTGGTGATGTACATCGTCGCTAAAAATAGTGACGGTTTGACTATCTCGGGATCGAGAAAGCGTTCCCAGCGATCTTCATGGGCGCTCATTAATACCCAAATATAAACGACTTAAACCGAGCTAAGCCGATCAGCCATACGCGTCTGCCAGCCAGGCCCGGTTTGCTTCCATCGGTCAATCACGTCGGCAGGCAAGCGAATAGACAGCAACTTGCGTGGATTGGTTGAGATGGGTCGCCCACCCCGGTTGACGGTGGAACGCGCCAACATGGCTTCGTCCAGCTCGGGCAGTTCGTCGTATTCGGCAACGTTCACCACGTGGGCGTCGACACGCACCAGGTCAGACGTCAAGGAGCGGGGCAATGCGGAGTTTTTCGCGTTCATTTGCTTTCCTCATACTGAATATGTGGCGATCCGTACCACGCGGTGTGTAGCCAACAACGACCATTCGCTCTGCCAAAAAGCCGAAACAAATGATTCGCTGCTCGCCATAGGCTTTGCGAATGTCTTCGACTTCCAGAGTAACGCCTTGAAAAACGATGGCTGCATCCAGGAAATCCAAGCCTCTTTCCGCCAAAGCAATCTCTCGCTTTGCAGGATCGAAGGTAATACGCATAGGGGTTATTGTATCTACAAAAACCAGAGTCTGCGCTTAACCCACTTCAGTCGAAATCTAGGAGGCTAATGCTTACCAGGTGCAATCTGCATGGATTAAGTCGCGACCTCAAACAACAGCTCAATTACTATTAATTCAGGAGCTGCTCGCGCCCGTAATTATTGCGCTACAGCCCAATTTATATATCAATTAGCCTCAGGCGCAATCAACTCCGCATAGTCATAAAGCGACCCCAAAATCGCCTCGCCGCGCTCGTCAGCGGTTTCCTGCAGCTCGTCTATCTGCGCAAACAGCGCATCGACATTGCGCGCTCCGCCTTCGCCTTCAAGCAGGCGCGCAGCTCGATGCGCTTCCCAGCGCTCCTGATCGCCCTCGTTCAGCGTCTGCGGAAAATTACGCGCGCGGTATCTGAAAACCAGCTCGGCCAATCGGTCGTCGTCAAACCCGACTCGGCTGACTGCCAACTCTGCGGGCGACAACTCTCGCAGCTGGTTCAAACGGCGGCGGTCGGCGTTGCCTATGAAGCCGCCGTACAGGTCTTCGTCTACATCTGGCGCGGCAACGGATGGGCGATTGAACAGGTCGGGCCAAATGGCGCTCATGTCGGGTAATGCTCGGGCTTTTTCGGCGTTAGCTAGTGCGGCATCAATGTCGATGTGCCACTTGGTGGCCATTTCATCGGTCAGTGTTTTCAGCTTTTTAACCACCATCGGTGACTTGTTTAAATGCACGGATTTGATGGGCAAGCGCTGCACGCCTTCAGGCAAATCAGACTGTTTGGTGAACAGGCGTTCGCGTAGCGTGGCAATGTCCAGCAGCGGCAGCTCGCTCGGGTCTTGCGCCAAGTCCCAAGCCAGCAACTCGTTCTTGTTGCTCGGGTGCGTGGCCAGCGGCCACATGACGGCCAGGCAGCCGCGCTCGGGCGGGAACATGCCGGACACGTGCAGAAACGGCTGCGCGGTTTGTGGGCTGGTCGGAAAGCCCAGCTCTGCAGCCACACGATCTTTTTTACGCAGGCTCAGGCAGAACTCAAACAGCTTGGGCTGTGCCGTGCGAATCAGGCGGGCCAGCGCAATCGTTGCGCGCACGTCTGACAGCGCATCGTGCGCGGCTTCGTGTAGCAAGCCGTTGGCGCGTGCCAGGTCTTCGAGCTTGAAGCTTGGACGTGTAGCGGTTGCGTCATTCGGCTTGCGGTCATCAGGCTTGCGTGGCCATACGACGCCCTCCGGCCGCAACGCGTAGCCCATGCGCACCACGTCTTGAATGTCCCAACGGCCACAGCCGTTTTGCCATTCACGCGCGTACGGGTCAATCAGGTTGCGCCAGAATAAATAACGGGTAACTTCGTCGTCAAACCGAATCGAGTTGTAGCCCACGCCAATGGTATCGGGCGCGGCCAGCAGCGCTTCGATTTGCGCTGCAAATTCGTGCTCGGGCACACCGCGCTCCAGGCAAATTTGCGGCGTGATGCCGGTGAGCAAACACGATGCTGGGTCTGGCAAATAGTCATTGGCGGGCTGGCAATACAGCATGACAGGCTCGCCAATTTCGTTTAGCTCAGCGTCGGTTCTAATGCCCGCAAACTGCGATGGTCGCTCACGGCGTGGGTTCAAGCCAAAGGTTTCGTAGTCGTGCCATAAAAAGGTGTGGGAAGCCATATTTGAGGTGTTTTCAGGTATTTTGGAGTATCAAATAAGCCTATAGCCCAATAAATACGGGCGCGAGCAGCTATAAGTAATGTAGCAAAATAAAAAAGCCGTTAGCTTGATGCTAACGGCTTTTTGAGCGGTGGCCGGGTGCATGGCCTGCGGACCGAGTCCGCAGCGGCACATTAACTGGCTTCTGCTGACTCTGCCTCAGGCTTGGCTTTGGTTTCTTTCTTCGGCAGCGGTTGAATGTCTAACAACACCTCGCCGTTTTCAACACCCTTCTCGTCTGCCGTGACCTTAACGTCCACCGTCAAACGCCCGCCGTCCATCAAGCGGCCAAACAACAGCTCATCAGCGAGCGCGCGGCGAATGGTGTCTTGAATCAAACGCTGCATTGGGCGTGCGCCCATCAATGGATCGAACCCTTTTTTTCCCAAGTACTTGCGCAGCGTGTCTGTAAAGGTAACTTCGACTTTCTTTTCGGCCAATTGCGTTTCAAGTTGCAGCAAGAACTTGTCGACCACCCGCAAGATCACGGTCTCATCCAGCGCCTTGAAGCTCACGGTGGCGTCCAGACGATTGCGGAACTCTGGTGTGAACAGACGCTTGATGTCGGCCATCTCGTCGCCCGCTTCGCGCGGGTTGGTAAAGCCAATCGTGGCCTTGTTCATCGTCTCGGCACCTGCGTTGGTGGTCATGACGATGATGACGTTTCTAAAGTCTGCCTTGCGCCCGTTGTTGTCCGTCAACGTGCCGTGGTCCATCACCTGCAACAGCACATTGAAGATGTCGGGGTGGGCTTTTTCAATCTCGTCTAGCAGCAACACGCAATGCGGCTTTTTGGTCACCGCTTCAGTCAGCAAGCCGCCTTGGTCAAAGCCCACATAGCCCGGTGGCGCGCCAATCAGGCGGCTGACGGCGTGGCGCTCCATGTACTCTGACATGTCAAAGCGAATCAGCTCAATGCCCATGATGTAGGCTAGCTGTTTGGCGGCTTCAGTCTTGCCAACGCCGGTGGGGCCGCTGAACAAGAAAGAGCCAATGGGCTTGTCGTCTTTGCCCAAGCCTGAGCGCGCCATTTTTACAGCGCTGGCCAGCACGTCGAGCGCTTTGTCTTGACCGAACACCACGCTTTTCAAATCACGCTCGAGCGTTTTAAGCTTGCCGCGATCGTCATTCGACACGTTGGCGGGCGGAATGCGCGCGATTTTCGCAACGATTTCTTCGACCTCAGTTTTGGTGATGATTTTCTTGCGCTTGGACGCCGGCAAAATCCGCTGCGCAGCACCTGCTTCGTCAATCACGTCAATCGCCTTGTCAGGCAAATGACGGTCGTTGATGTACTTGGCAGACAACTCGGCGGCGGCTTGCAGAGCAGCCACGGCGTACTTCACGCTGTGGTGCTCTTCAAAACGCGACTTGAGGCCCTTGAGAATGTCCACCGTTTCCTGCACAGTCGGCTCGACCACATCGACCTTTTGAAAACGCCGCGCCAACGCAGCGTCTTTTTCAAAAATACTGCGGTATTCAGTGAACGTTGTTGCGCCGATGCATTTGAGCTGGCCCGAGCTGAGCGCAGGTTTGAGCAAATTCGAAGCGTCCAGTGTGCCGCCAGAAGCCGCACCCGCGCCAATCAACGTGTGGATTTCATCAATGAACAAAATGCCGTTGGGCTTGTCCTTAAGCGATTTCAAAACGCCCTTCAAGCGCTGCTC
>JANOWB010000004.1:0-2913 GCA_031417695.1 Polaromonas sp. | reverse complement strand
AAAGAGCTGAATAAAAAATTCCCGCCCATGCCGAACGAAGCCGAGATTTTTAACCCGGATGGCACCGGCGCATTTGCAGCTGTCAGGCAGGGTCGAGGCAAACCCACGTTTGACGATTCATTTGTTGCGCCGCTGGACAGCCACCGCGGCCGGCTCAGTTAAGCCCTAAGCGCTTGGCTTTTGGCTGCGATCTGCAGCAGCCATTGCCAGCTCCAGGCGATCGTTGCCGAAATACATATCGTCGCCGATAAAAAAGGTGGGCACGCCAAACGCGCCTCTGGCTATTGCCTCGTCTGTGTTGGCTTTGAGTTGCGCTTTAATCTCGGGCTGCGCAATACCGGCCAGAAATAGGTCGGCGTCGATGCCGCAATCGGTGCAAACGCGCACCAGCACTTCGTCCAAAGAAATGTCTTGTTGCTTGGTAAAGTAAGCTGCAAATGTCGATTCAATAAAGTCGGGCAACCGGGTTGCAGCCGATGCGTTTTGCGCCACCCACAGGCAACCTCGCATGGCTTTTACGCTGTTAACGGGAAACACTTTCGGTGGAAATTCAACAGTGACGCCCGTTTGCCGCGCGCAGTCTTGCAAGTCTTTTAGCAAGTAACGGTTGCGGGGGGAATGCATGTCTTCGCGGCCTGCGTACATGCGCTGGTTCACGGTATTAAAAATGCCGCCTACCAGCACGGGCCGCCACGTGATGCTTATGCCGTAGCGTGCAGCCAGTGGCCCGATATTGCGAAACGCCAAATAACTCCAGGGACTTGAGCAGTCAAAGAAAAATTCCATCATGACCGGCTGGGCGTGTTGGGCGAGCCAGCGCGCACGCTGTCGGCGGTTTGTCCGAAAAGGGCTTTGCGGGCTTCGTCTGTCAGAGCGGGCGCTCGCAGTTCTTTTCCCAAATCGAGCCCGCGCTTGACAGCGTGCCGTTCAAACAAACCGTTGTACCAACGCTCAACCTCTGGAAACCTGGAAAGGTCCACGTTTTGCGCCTTGTGGGTTCGCACCCATGGGAATATCGCCATGTCGGCGATGGAGTAGTCAGTGCCCGCAACGTAGGCCCGGGTAGCGGCGAGCTGAGTGTTTAGCACGCCGTACAAACGGTCAACTTCTTTGCCATAGCGGTCAATTGCATAGGGAATTTTTTCAGGAGCGTACAACAAAAAATGCCCGTTTTGCCCAGCCATGGGCCCCAAGCCACCCATTTGCCACATCAGCCACTGCAGTACCTGGTAACGGCCGCGCATCTCGCTGGCCGGGGGTAAAAATTTGCCGGTTTTCTCAGCAAGGTATTGCAAAATTGCGCCGCTTTCAAACACCGCAATAGGTCCCCCACCGCCAGTGGGCGCGTGGTCAACAATGGCCGGCATGCGGTTGTTGGGACTAATGGTCAGGAAAGCTGGCGCAAACTGCTCGGCCTTGCCGATATTGACCGGAATAAAGTTAAACGACAACCCGCATTCCTCGAGCATGATCGAAATTTTCCAGCCGTTGGGTGTGGGCCAGTAGTACAGGTCAATCATTCAGCGGCCTTTTTTTGGGGTGGTGGCGTGTGGTTGCCACGCCAACGCAATTGCTTTTATTCGAGGTCTTCCATCGCCAGCAAGTGGTAACGCTGGCCATAGCTGAAATGCACTTTGCGCACCTCTTGCATGACGCGCTCGGCGACTTCATCAGAGTCGGCTTTGATCATCAGCGCGCAGTTGCCTTGCCTGGCCAATTGAACATACTTGCGCACGGTTGCGCCCTCAGTGCCTACGGCTGGCAAATCAACTTCAGTGTCACCGTCGACGCGGCCGACTTCACGCAGCACGGTGGCCGGGCTGAGGTGCATGACTTCAGGTTTGTCGCTCCATTTCTTCAGTGCGGCGGCGACCTGCTGGGCATCTTTTTCAAGCGGAAACATGATGAACATGTAGCCTTTGGGGTAAAACGCACCGCCAAAAGTCAGCATATCTGGCGCTACTTTGAAGTCTGTCATGAACGAAATCCTTTGAAGTTTTTTGAGGGGTGAATTAAATAAGCGAAACAGTTTGCGCGACCAAGTGTCTGGACATAACGGATAAAACCTAATGCCTAATCGCCAGATTATGCAGTATTTGCCTGGAGCGACATATTTATAAGAATAGTGCTTTTTATTCAATAAATACGGGCGCAAACAGCTACTAAAAAAATAGCAAAAATTGACTCTGGAGAGGTTTAGTCACGCGGCCTGACCTCAAGAATCATCACCGGTGGTACGCGCCCATCGGTGTCGCGCGGCATGGTTTCTGTTTTGACGATGGCTTTTATCACCGCTTCGTCCCACGCCTTGTTGCCACTTGATTTCACCAGCCGCTGGCTGGTGATGGTGCCATCAAGCGAGCTGCGTACTTCGACTTCAGCTTTTGGATTGCCGTCTATCGACTCAGTGAACACGATATTCGGTTTTACCTTAGCGCGCACTTTGCCGCCATAGCCTGATGAAGGGCCGCTAGCTACCTTGGCGGTACCGGTCGCGTTTTCATCACCAGTTGCGCCAGCCGTACCCATCATGCGGGCCAGATTGAGTTTGCGCTGCGCCTCAACTGCCGCTGCGCTCACCGCATTGGCGGCCACAGTTGTGGCTTTGTTGGTAGCGGCGAGCTTGGCGGCCGCTAACTTGGCTGCTTCAAGTCGTTTTGCTTCGTCTTTTTTGCTTTGCTCTTTTTCTGCTTTGGCGTCCATGGCGGCTTGGCGCTTATCTTGCGCTTCTTCTTGTTCGCGCTGTAATTTTTGCTGTGCCAACTTTCGCTTTTTTTCCTGCTCTACGGCGATGTCGACATTCGGCCTGGCCGGGAGTTTAAGCGGCGCTACCTTCTGCTGCGGTAACTCTGCTGGCGCTGGCATAGGCTGCGCGGGCGCTGCAGCGGTTGGTAACGGCGGGGCTGCCTGCTG
>JANOWB010000003.1:0-10926 GCA_031417695.1 Polaromonas sp. | reverse complement strand
GTATGTGCAGGCCCGGCCTGCGCATGGAGGCGCGGGCGCGCTGGTGGTGCTGCTGGCGCAAAGTTGAATTACTATTTATTTGATAGCTGCTTGCGCCCGTATTTATAGGACTTAAGGCACTTTAGGCAGAAAAATTAGCCTGAAAACCAGGTTTCAACTGATTTTCACCCCCAAGACCGCGTCAGCACTTCGTCCAGCGCGTCAGCAACGGCTTGGCCGCTTGCAGCCGCCGACGTGACATGCGCACCAAGCTGGTCAATGGCCACGGACACCATATCCAGTGGGTGCAGTACCACGGCAATGTCTTCAATCAAAAACTCAGGATTCATACGCGAGCCCGCCGCGCTGGCTCCTGCAGGCAGCGCTGTGCGACGCACCAACGGCACCACCACGCGCCTGCGGTAGCCGTCAAACAATGACGATTGCACGATGACGACGAATGGAATCGACTCTCGCAAAGCACCTTTGTTGCGGTGTACATCGAACTGAGCCATTGCCTAGAGCGCCTGATGCTCGTCAGCGAACGAACCAACCGCTGCATGTACCGCGTTCCAGTCAGCGCACCAGCCGTCGGCCTGCTGCTGGCGCGTGGCTTTGGCGCGCTGCTGCACTGCGACGTAATCGGTCAGCAGCGCCTCTACTGTGGCAGACAGATTGGCGGTGTAGCTCTTGGCTTGCGACACCACGCCGTCACTCAGGGTGAGGTTGACGGCGCGTTTGGTGGTCGCAGTTGGTCTAGTCGTTACAGCAGGCGCTGCGTCGCGTGTGTGAGAGTTAAGGCTGGGCATGGTTAAGGCCTTTCAATGGCTGTATGCGCATATTATGCGCATGATTGCGTTCGGGCAGCTGCTGTTTTGAATTGCGGGAAGCGTTTTAGCGTACTTTCAGAATTAGAATTCGCCTATAGACCAATAGAGACGGGCGTGCGCAGCTATTTAACTAATAGCGTTCTGGCACTTCATCGTCATCGTGTTGTCACACTGGCTGGCGACTATAGGAGCTTTCTCGTTACAACAAGAGGATGCTTTCATGCCGTCATTGAACTTATTTAAGCTGCCAGCCGCCGTAACGTCGGGTGCTGCCGCGGCTGCCGTGGCCGCGTTGGGTTTAGTCAGCACGCTCACTACGCCGCTGCATGCGCAAACCGCTTTTCCGGCCACACTGGCGGGTCATGTGGTGATGCCTGCTCTGTCTTTTATTGCAACGCCGTCAGATGCGTCTGCCGATTTGCAGGTCAGCGGCAAGTTCACTTCTGGCAAACGAGTAGATGCGTTAGGCACGGTTGAAGGACTGTCTGCTGGCAGGCCTACTGGTGTGTTTGTGCCGTTTAAGGGCCAGCCCATACAAGGGCACTCAGGAATTAAAAAAATGCCGGACGGCAGCTACTGGATATTGACCGACAACGGCTTTGGCTCCAAAGCCAATTCGCCCGACGCGATGCTGTACCTGAACCGATACGCGATTGACTTTAAAGCGGGCAGCATGAAAAAGCTCGAGACGATTTTTCTGCATGACCCCGATAAAAAAGTGCCGTTTCGAATTGTTCATGAAGGCACCCCAAAACGCTACCTGACTGGCAGCGACTTCGACACAGAAAGCTTTCAGTTCGCTGGCGGTGCGCTCTGGATTGGCGACGAGTTTGGGCCTTTTTTAATCAAGGCAGATCTAACCGGCAAAGTACTTGCCGTGTTTGACACTCTGGTTGACGGCAAAGTGGTGCGCTCGCCTGACAACCCGGCTTTGACCACACCTGCCGCACCTGGCGGTACGGTTGACTTTCAAGTACGGCGATCCAAAGGTTTTGAGGGGATGGCGGCTTCCAAAGACGGCAGCAAGCTGTATGCGTTGCTAGAAGGCGCCTTGTACGACACTGCCACCAAGGCCAACGAAAAGCTTGGCGACAAAGACTACCTGCGCGTGCTGGAGTTTGACGTAAAAACCGAGAGCTGGACCGGCCGCCACTGGAAGTACGTGCTGGAGGCCAACAGCCATGCGATTGGCGATTTCAACATGATTGACGGCACGACGGGCTTGATCATTGAGCGCGACAACGGCGAAGGCACGCTTGATAGAGCCTGCCCGGCAGAACAAAAACGTACCGACTGCTTTCACGACATTGCCAAGTTCAAACGCGTCTACAAAGTTGAAATGAGCGATGCCAACGTGGGCGGCGCGATTAGAAAAATTGCCTATATCGACCTGATGTCAATTGCTGACCCGGCCAAGCTGGCCCGCAAGCCATTGAACAATGGGATGCTGACCTTTCCCTTTTTCACCATTGAAAACGTCGATATTGTTGACAGCATGCACATCGTGGTGGGCAATGACAACAACTTGCCGTTTTCAAGCAGCCGCGAGCCCAACAAGGCTGACGACAATGAACTGGTGCTGCTGGATGTCGCTGAGTTTTTGAAGGCGAAATAGGCGACGTCAAAACGCAGCGGGATGCTACTCGCCCTTGTTGCGCATCCAGTCGGCGGTTTGAAAAAATGAGGCGTTTAAGCGGGTGCGCAGCGGTTCGTCAACACCGGTTTCAAGCATGGCCTGATTCATGCAGGCCAGCCACTGGTCGCGCTCTTTGATACCAATCGGTCCGCCGCCGGTTTGCTGCGGCATGTGGCGCATTTTCAGCATGGGCTGCCCAACACGCTCGATGTAGTGCTGCGGGCCACCCAGCCATCCGCATAGAAACCAGAACAAACGCTGGCGAGCGTTATCTAGCGGCCCGGCGTGCGCGGCGCGCAAGGCGGTGTAGGCAGGCTCCAAATCCATCAGGTCGTAAAAGCGCTCGACCAGCGCTTTTACTTTTGCCTCACCGCCCATCCATTCAAAGGGTGTGTCAAATTTTGGTTTTTCTTGAATTTGCATAAAAGGGGGATCTGGGCCTTCAATTGGGATTAAAAATCGCTTATAGCCCAATAAATACGGGCGCGATCAGCTATTACTTAAATAGCAGCTCTAACTCCCGTCACGGCTTGGCCGCGGTGTTTAATGTTGGGCTGACCAACTCAACCTGAAAACCTTGGGCTCGCATCAGCGCAGGCAAGCCTTGAGCGCCAACCATGTGCAGCACGCCAACGCCTGCAAAAACGCGCTTGCCGCTGGCGTGCAGTTGACTGATTTTTTCAGCCATCAGCACATTGCGGTCGTCAAGCAAACGCTTCATAAAAGCGCGGTCTTCAGCAGTGTCCATGCAGTTGCACCAATCGGCGTAATTGTCGAGCTGGGTCACGTCAGCTTGCGCCCAAACCTGCAGCATGGTCTTCATTTGTCCGCGCGCCTTGCCTGACTCAAGCTGGTCAAGCGCGCTGTCTACAAACAGGCGTTCTTCTGTTTCGTTTCGACCAGAGAGCAAGTCGAGCTGGTCTTGCGCGGACTCGAGCGCAACAATCGGCTTTTTAAGCGACTGCGCCAGCCCTGCCAGCATGGCGTCAATTCCAAAATCGACATAAAACCCGATGTGTCTGGCGTCGAGCGCAAGTAGCGTAGCGGCTTGAATGACAGGCCGCCTGGTGTCGAGAGCATTGGGCGGCAAGCAGGCTACATCGGTTAGCCGCGCGATGCGCGCCAGTCGCGTTGCGTCAAGCACGCGGGCGATTCGTGCGGGGTCAGCAGGTTGGATCAAAGGCTTGAACGATTCAGCATCAAGCAAGTTGAGCTCTAGCGCCAACATGTCGGCCTGCTGCATTGCGCGCACCACATTGCGACCCGGAAAAACCCAATCTGCGCTGGACACATGCGCAGTTCCGTAAAGCCAAGACGACTGCCCGGCTTGGGTGATGCGCCACAGCGGCCCGCGGTCTTGGGCGTTGCGCAGACCTTGCTGTATTCGCTCGGGCGTCAACGCATCAGGCGGTGGCGGGCACGCAGGTTTTGCGGTGTTGACTGCAGTAACTTGCGCGCCCGCCCATCCGGTTGCAAAAAGGCTGCAGCTCGCCAGCACCAGCATCGCCACCCACTGCGACAGGTCACCTGCTGCGCTGCGCTTGGTTTGATTGATCAGGCGGCCAATCATCGCTACTGCGCCTTGCGCAGCGTTTCTACCACCGGCGTATTCAGCACCGACCGCAAGCCCCACCAGCCAGCCGCCAGCGCCAGCGCAGCGCCTGCCAGGCTGCCAAACAGTGGCACCGTCCACGACCCCGTCCAGGCAAAGTCAAATACGAATTTGGCCAAGCCCCAACCTACGGCCAGCGCCACCACTGACGCTAAAAACCCAGCCAGCAAACCGACACCCGCCAGCTCGGCCCGCTGCACCTGCCGCAGCAAACTAGAGCGCGCGCCCACCGCCCGCATGATGGCGAATTCTTTGGCACGCTCTTCACGGGTTGCAGTAATGGCCGCAAACAACACCACCAGGCCGGCAGCCAGTGTGAAGCCGAATAAAAATTCAACCGCACGAATGACCTGGTCAAGCACTCTTTGCACTTGAGCAATGGTCGTGGTGGTGTCTACGTTGGTGATGTTGGGGAATGCTTTAACCAACGTGTTGTCGAAGCTTTGCGCTTTTGGCTGGCCAGGCACTTGCGCGGCAACTTCAGGCGCGCGAAAGGCGCTGATGAAGGACACCGGCACATCAGTCACTTCCGCTACCGGGTACATCACAAAAAAGTTAACCCGCATCGAGCCCCAATCGACCTTGCGCAAGCTGGTTATTTTGGCGCTGCTGACTTGGCCGCCAATGTCAAAGCTCAACGCATCACCCAACTTCAAGCCCAGCGTTTTGGCAATCCCTTCTTCAACGCTTATCGCGCCTTTCTCTTCATCTGTCCACTTGCCCGCAACGGTTTGGTTGTGCGCGGGTTGCTTGGCAGCGTTGGATAAATTGAACTCGCGGTCGACCAGACGTTTGGCGCGGTCATCCGTGAAATCGTCTGGCGTAATCGGCTTGTTATTGACAGCGACCAAGCGGCCCCGAATCATCGGGTACCAGTCAAATTTTTTAACACCGGCGTCAACCAGCGCTTTTTTAAACGCGTCGCCTTGCTCGGGCTGCACGTTAATCACGAAACGATTCGGCGCATCAGGCGGCGTGGCTTTGCGCCAGCTGTCAACCAAATCGGTGCGCAGCAGCACCAGCAGCATGAGGGCCAGCAAGCCCACGGCCAATGCGCTGGTTTGCACCACGGCGTACGCAGGCCGGGCGGACAACTGGCGCGTGGCCAGCACCAGCCAGCGCGGGGCAACGTCTTCGTTTACGCTGGCCCTTAACAGCTTGACGGCGGCGTAGCTTGCGGCTGCAAACAGCAGTACCGCGCCTGCAAAACCGCCGACGGCAATCAAGCCCAATTTCAAATCGCTGCTGGCGGCCACCAACAGCGCAGCAAAGCCCAACATGCCGACGCCCAGCACGGCAATCGATGCGGGTTTTAAGTTGCCCACATCACGGCGAATCACGCGCAACGGCGGCACAGACGCCAGCTGAAGCACCGGCGGCAAACCAAAGGCCAGCAGCAGCGTTAAGCCCATGCCCATGCCAAACGCCACCGGCCACAGCGTAGCAGCAGGCAGCGCACTTTCAACCAATCCAGCCAGCAGCAGCACAAAGCCGTAGTGCACCGCAAAGCCAATCGCCACGCCGAGTGCGCTGGCAAACAGGCCCGCCAGCACAAACTCAAACGCATAAGCTGCGGCGATGGTGCGCTGCGGTTGGCCCAGCACGCGCAGCATGGCGCAATCGTCTAAATGCTTGGCCGCAAAGCCGCGCGCCACGATGGCGACTGCAACTGCGCTGAGCAGCGCGGCCAGCAGCGCGACCAGGTTTAAAAACTTCTCAGCCCGGTCAAGCGTTTGCCGCATTTCAGGGCTGCCGGATTCCAGTGATTCGAGCCGCACACCGCGAATGCCAGATTGCTCAAACGGTTTTTTAATTTCTAGCGCGGCCCATTGCACATAGTTAGCTACCGCCTTGTCGTCACCTGCCACGGCAAAGCGGTAATTGGTGCGGCTGGCCGGTTGGATTAAACCCGTGGCCGCCACGTCTTTTTGGTTGATCATGGCGCGCGGTGAAAAGCTGATAAAGCCCGCGCCCCGGTCGGGCTCTTGCGTGATCACGCGCGTAACTTTAAAGCTCGCATCACCCATCAGCAGCGTTTGCCCGATCTTCAACCCCAGAGAGTCGAGCAGCGCCGGGTCAACCCACGCCGTTCCCGGCGCCGGGACATCACGGGTGCTTTCGCCCTTGCCTTCTGCGGTGCTGCTTACCAGCAAGCTGCCGCGCAGAGGGTAGCCTTCAGGCACGGCTTTAAACGCCGCCAGTTTGCTGGCGCCGCCGTCAGCGTCAGTTGCCCGCGCCATAGTCGGAAAACTCACGCTTAGCGCCGACTTCAAACCCAATTCTTGCGCTTTGGCAATGAACGCGGCAGGTGTGGCTTCATCGCTGCGCAGCACGGCGTCGCCGCCCAGCAATTGCCGCGCATCGCGCTGCAAACCGCCTTTGAGCCGGTCTGCAAAAAACCCGACCGCTGTCAGCGCCGCCACCGCCAGCGTGACGGCCACAATCAGCAGCCGCAATTCACCAGCCCGCAAATCGCGCCACAGCGTGCGCCAGCCTAATTTAATGAAAAGTATGTTCATGCCCTTACCTTAACGCAAAGGCGCATGCCTTACTTTACTTGCGGAATTGCTGCAGTTGCTGCGGGTGTGACTGCTAGCAACCGGCCAAGGCGCACTTCAAGCGCCTCTAGAAACGGTTTGATGTCGGCGCCCATTGAGATTTGCGGGTTTGAAAAGCCATCCGCCTTGCCCGCATCAATTTCGCGCTGCTTGATTAACGGCACCGCATTGGCAAACGCTTGGCTGAAAGAATGGGTTTTACGCAATTGCTCGTCAAACAGAGCCCTGCCAAAAAAAGTGAGCTCTGACAAGCGACCGCAGCCATACGAGGTGTGCGTGGCGTCTGCGGCTGTCATCACCAGCGTATGCGCATCGGCCAATGGCTCAATCCAGCCGCCCGAATAGCAGGCCGACACCGCAATCACGCGGTTGCGAATACCCGCTTTGTCTAGCGCGGCGCGCAATTGCTGGGGCGTAAGCGGCTCAACGTCTAGCGGCCAATGCGATGCGGCCAGCTTGAAGTCGCTGCCGCCATGCGATGTGAGGTAGACCACCAGCAAGTCGTTGTCTACATCCATGCGTTTGCCCAGCGCTTCAATGGCACGCTCCATATTTAGCGGCGTGGCCCACACGTGGGTTGGCGCGGTAGTGGGGTGATTGAGCAAATGCAACACCCGCCCGCCTGCATCAAAGCGGTCGGCCAGCACGCTGCTGACCAGCGTGCTCTCGCGCTTGAAAACGTCTTCATCGGCGTAGGGCGCAAACACCAGGCCGTACACATCGGTTACGCCTGCGCGCTGCGGAGTCAGCGCATTGACTTGGTTTTGCAGCAACGCCTGCTGCGCCTCAAAGGTTTGTTGATCCAGGCGCAAACGCGGCTTAGCGGCGTCGAGCTTGTCTTGCTGTGAATAGTCTTGTTGCCAGGCGCGCTGCGGCTGCTGCCACATACTGATGCCTGTGCAGCCCACCATGATCAGCATAAACACCGCGTTGCGCGCCGACCAGCCAATAAAGCGGCGCATCAACACTGCCAGCGCGCCAAACGACCACAGCACAAACACCCCGTACATAGCCCAGTAAGCTGCAGGGCTCGATAAAGCACTTAACGTCAACCAGCGCTGGGTCAAGCTGGCCTGGAACAAACTGAACACCAGCAAGCTGGGCACTGCAGCCCCCAGCGACAATACAAAAACTGCCGCCAGTCGACTGACGCGCTGGCCATTCGGCGCACCGTCTGCGCTGGGCAACGCCCACCAAGCAGCGGCCGCAAACACCAGCCAAGACCACCAGCTAGACAACCAGGCCTGCGTGTTGAACAGGGCAGGCCCGAAAACTTCAAGGCGGGCGAGCGCTGTCTCGAGGGCAAAAAACAAAGCAGTCAGGCCAGCTGCTTGCAGTGGTAAAGGCGAGCAACCCGCTGTGCGCGGCACCAGAAAAACACCGGCGCGCAGGCCCTCAAGCAGCCAGCGCAGCGTAGTCAAGCAATCTGCGTTACCTGTATTTTGGCCGCGGTGTGGTTGTGGAGGTGCAGTTGCTGCGGAGGAAACGTAGGCGTCATTCATGGGCGCAATGATGCCACGCCGCAGCTGCAAACTGGCTGATACTTGCGGGCTGCACCGGCTGCCCAGGCGTCAGAACCAGGCTTTATTTGCTATTTATACAGGAGCTGCTCGCGCCCGTATTTGTTGGTCTAGAGGGCTATTTGTATCAAAAATAGCCCTCTAAATCGGCAATCTAACCTATAAAAAGCGTCACGCAAAAAACTTGGCCACGCTCAGCAGCGTGCGGTACACACCCCAAGCCAACGGCAGGCCAACAGCCGCCCACGCAAAAGCTACCAGCGCCGGGCTAACGGTTGCAGTGTTTGCCGCGCCACTGCCCACTTCAGCCGCTACCATTTTCTCGTGAGCGAGCTTTTTCTCAGCTGCCAGCTCAACATCGGTCATGAACCATTTGGCATCGAGTGGCTTGACGAGCAAGTTGCAAATCAGGCCCACCACCAGCATGCCGACCAAAATGTACATGGTCTGGTTGTAAACCTGCTCACGCGGTATCCCCAAACCCAGCTGATATTCACGCATGTAGTTCACCACCACCGGGCCCAGCACGCCAGCTGTGGCCCAAGCAGTCAATAAACGGCCATGAATAGCGCCCACCATTTGCGTGCCGAACAAGTCAGCCAGATAGGCAGGAACGGTGGCAAAACCTCCGCCATACATGCTCAAAATCACGCAAAACGCGCCTACAAACAGCACAATGCTGCCCGCGCCAGCACTGCCCGGCACGCTGAAATACATTAAACCGCCCAGCACAAAAAACACAATGTAAGTAATTTTGCGGCCCATCTTGTCAGACAAACTGGCCCAGAAAAACCGCCCGCCAATATTGAATAAGCTCAGCAAAGCCGTAAAACCCGCCGCTACCGTAGCAATGGCGGCCAGCTGGCCTTTGTCAAGCTCACCAAACTTTTTGGCCACACCGATCAACGAGCCGCCAAAGACTTCTTGCAGCATGGGCGACGCCATGCCAATCACGCCGATGCCGGCAGACACATTCATGCACAGCACCACCCAAATCAGCCAGAACTGCGGAATGCCCCACACTTTGCTGACGTGCACGTGCTTTTGCGTAATCATGGCATTGCTGACCTGTGCAGGCGGCGGCGTCCAGCCTGCGGGCTTCCAGCCGGTCTCGGGCACGCGGTAACCAAAAGCACCGGCCATCATGAAGACAAAGTAAACCAGTGCCATCACGACAAAAGTTTGCGCCACGCCCACATTGGTGGGTGAGGCAAAATTTTTCATCAAATCAGCCGCCAGTGGCGAGCCAATCATGGCGCCGCCGCCGAAACCCATAATGGCCATGCCAGTAGCCATGCCGCGGCGGTCTGGAAACCATTTAATAAGAGTCGACACAGGCGAGATGTAGCCCAGCCCCAAGCCAATGCCGCCAATCACCCCGCTGCCCAAAATCATCAGCCAAAACTGGTGGGTATAAATACCCAGGGCAGAAATCAGCATGCCGCCGCACCAGCAGCAGGCTGCCACCACACCGGCCTTGCGCGGGCCAGAACGTTCCAGCCAACCGCCCCAGACAGCAGCAGACGAGCCCAGAATGACAAAAAACATCGTGTACATCCAGCCGAGCGTGGAAATTTTCCAGTCGCAGCTGGTGGTGAACAACTCCTGAAAAAAGCCGACATCAGGCCCGCATTTAACAGCGTCTTTGATGCCCAGCGCTTTTGAAAGCGGCAACCAAAACACTGAAAAACCATAAGCCATGCCAATACACAAGTGAATGGCAAGTGCAGCAGGCGGTACCAGCCAGCGGTTAAAGCCCGGCCCGGCGATGATGCGTTCTTTATCCAAGATTCCCGACATATTTGTCTTCCTTTTGTTATGGTTTATCACTAACAGCGCAAACTTTTCGCAAGCGCGAGTGTTAGCTAGAGCGTCACCTGGGTCAAATTAATTCGGCAAATAGTGAGATTCAGTAACTAAATACTTGAACGTTTGGACAGCTATTTACAGGCTTTTACTTTGCTTTCCATCTGCTATATCTCTATCTGCTTTTTCTCCGCTCTTTCTCCGCTATTTTCCAGCCGACCGCTTTGACCCATGCCCAGGCGTCCGGTCACTTTCGCCGGGGCTGGCCTCCGGGTGCGTAAAGGATCGCTCTGGGCGCGCGGCACAGGCCCCACAGTCGCACACCAGCAAGCTCGGCCATGCACACACCCATCGATGTGGGCGCAGAGATAGTGGCCAATGTCGACAAGCCGAGTCGCGCACATTTGCGCACCAGTTCATGGCTGGCCCGGCTTGACAAGATAACGAAGCCGGGCGTGCCCAGCAAATCGTTTTTGGCAAGCGCGCCGAGCAGCTTGTCCAGCGCGTTGTGGCGGCCCACGTCTTCAAAAACATCTCCCAAGTCACCATCCATCGACGCCCAGCCAGCGGCATGCAGCGCCCCCGATTGGGCATTGAGTGGTTGCTTGCCCTGCAATTGCGAAAACGCGTGCAACACCAGCGGCGCGTCGATGTGCCCGGCCCAGTCATTAGGCGCGACTGGCGCGCCAAGCAAGTCCAGCGCGGCAAGGCTTTCAACGCCGCACACGCCGCAGCCTGTGCGCCCAGCCAGCACGCGGCGGCGGGTTTTGAGTTGTTCAAAGCTGCGGCTTGACACTTCTACCTGCACTTCAATCGCAGCCATGCCCTGCGGCAAACCCGACTGCTCAGGGTCGGCAAGCACGACGTCAATGCCGCGCACCTCGCCTGCGTTGTCAACGATGCCTTCGCTCAATGCAAAACCCAGCGCAAACAAATCCAGATCTTTCGGCGTGGCCATCATCACGGCGTGAGAAATGCCGTTGAA
>JANOWB010000002.1:0-3195 GCA_031417695.1 Polaromonas sp. | reverse complement strand
TATAGATGCGCTTGATGCTGAGCTGGGGAACCGCATCGGCCGCTAGAGCCGCCTCGGCCACCACGAGGTCATTTAACGTCAGCTCAAGCGACCAAGGTTTGAAGTCAATGCTGCCCAGGCTGACTTGCCGACCCAACTTTTCGCTAGCTAATTTTTCAATTTGCGACTTGGCAATGATCGGCACCAGCGCATACGCCAGCGCCCACAGCAGCAGCACGGCTATCAGCAGACCAGCGACACGTTTGAGCCATCTCAGTGCGGAACTGTTCAAAAACTCAGGCTTTTTAGCGGCTGGGGGCGGCGCTGCGTCGCGCGTTGCTTCGAGTGTCATGCCCTTAGTTTTTAATGCTCGGGCAAAAAGGTCAATGCTTTATTTGTAGCGCACTGGTAAGCAGCGTTTTAAGCCGCAATCACATTTGTTTTTGGGGCAGCGCCAACTAAAAACCCCGACCAGCAGAGCTGATCGGGGTCGGCGGCGAGCATAAAACCCATGCCGTCAGGGGTTGCATGCAGGGGATGAATCGCCCTGCAGTGCAGTCAAAGCAAGTGATTACTTTGAAGATTTACCAGGCTGGTCATTCCTGATTTGCCCAGTGATGCTCGGCTGAACCGAACACCTCGAAGGTACGCCTGCAAGGCCGTGCGGGCAAGGTAAAAATATCAATCACAGCGCTGGATGTGATTGTCAAAGCACCGACTGTTCGTGACTTTTTACCAATTTCTACATTTTTAGAGAGGAACCTGCAGTTACTGCAAACTCTCAAAAAAACCCGCTAACTGCTTGATTTAAGGGGGTTCTGGCGGAAAAGCTTACTTTAAAGTGTAAAAAACGCATATTGAATCAGTTTGTTATGCTTGACTGGTTATTTAACGCGCTTCTAAAATTCATATAGTACAAAAAATTAGGGACAACCCGTATCAGCTGCCAGCCTCTAGTCGTGCAGGCAGTGTGATCACCGGGGTCAACATCCAACCAAGCCACTTGCGCACAAGCGCCAGTCCGCCAGGATGGCGATCCAATCAAAACTCAAGTGAGCCACTTGCGGCCTGCTTCAGCTTACCGATAAGGAATGCTATGACACTGACAAGCAACGCTGCGCACTTGGCGCGCAGCTCAAAAACGAAACTGGCCAGCGCACGCCGCAGCCTGGTTGCCACCATAGACGACGTGGCCCAAGGCTTTTTCGACATTACCCACAACGGCTTTGCCCTGCTGGGCTTGGGCCTGGTGTGCATTGCCATCACCATGACCGCCCGGCCTGACCTGCAGAAAAAAGCCGAATACCGTTTGGTCACCTGGCTGCAAGAACGCCAGCTAGCCGAGCAAGGCGAGCCCGAGTTCGTTGAACTGCAGGCCATTGACCGCGCCACCGCCGCCGAACCCAAAGACCTGCCCAAGCAGCAAGCCGCGCTGGCGTTCTGGCTGGCCAGAAAATACAACGTAGCACCCGAGCCGCTGAGCGCGCTGGTGGCCAGTGCGTTTGAAGTGGGCGCCAAAGCCAAACTCGACCCTACACTGATTTTGGCTGTCATGGCCATTGAGTCGGGCTTTAACCCGTTTGCCCAAAGCCCGGTGGGCGCGCAGGGTTTGATGCAGGTCATGACCAAAATTCACACCGACAAGTACGAGGACTTCGGCGGCAAGTTTGCAGCGTTTGACCCGGTCACCAACCTGCGCGTGGGCGTAAAAGTGCTGCAAGAATGTATCGCCAGAGCCGGCTCGCTGGAAGGCGGCCTGAAATACTACGTAGGCGCTGCCAACCTCGACAGCGACAACGGCTATGCCGACAAAGTGCTGGCCGAGCACGCCAGGCTGCTGAGCGTGGTGGGCGGCAAAGCGCCTTCCCGCACCGCCCGCAGCATTGCCGTCAAGCTGACGCCTGCGCCGGCTGCCGCGCGTACGCCCGAAGCTAATCTGGACAAGAGCGCCGAGAAAAACACCGATGCCAGGGCGGACAACAACGCTGACCGGGCTGCCGGCAAAATAGCCGCGTTGGCGTCTTAATCTCAAGCCCTCGGGTACACTTTGCGGGTACGCGACTGGCGATAGGCAGGGCGGCCCCAGCGGCTGGCTCGGCTAACGTGGGACACCACTGGGGAGCGTACCGGTTTTAATGGTTTGCACTGCCAAGTGCATCGTTAAAAACGTTTAGCCGTTCGCCTGGGCAGCCCTTGTTTTATTGAAGTCATTGATCGAATTGAGTTGACTTCACTGACAGGGATCACGTCTTTTCAAAGACTGCCGCCAGAAAGCCAGAGCACACATGTACGACCGCAAAATTCTTATCGAGCAAGCCGACCCCGAATTGTTCGCCGCCATCACGAGCGAAAACGCCCGCCAAGAGCACCACATCGAGCTGATTGCCAGCGAAAACTACGCCTCTCCGGCCGTCATGGCAGCCCAAGGCAGCCAGCTCACCAACAAATACGCGGAAGGCTACCCCGGCAAGCGATATTACGGCGGCTGTGAGTTCGTCGACATCGCCGAGAAACTGGCCATCGACCGGGTCAAGCAACTTTACGGCGCAGACGCTGCCAACGTGCAGCCGCATTGCGGCGCGTCGGCTAACCAAGCCGTGTTTTTAGCTTTTTTAAAGCCGGGCGACACCATCATGGGCATGAGCCTGGCCGAAGGTGGCCACTTGACGCACGGCATGCCGCTTAATTTAAGCGGCAAGTGGTTCAACCCCGTGTTTTACGGCCTGAATGCCAAAGAAGAAATCGACTACGACGCCATGGAAGCGCTAGCGCATGAGAAAAAACCCAAGCTCATCATTGCCGGTGCATCGGCCTACAGCTTGCGCATTGACTTTGAGCGCTTTGCTAAAGTAGCCAAAGCGGTTGGCGCAATTTTCATGGTCGACATGGCGCACTACTCCGGCCTGATTGCAGGCGGCGTGTACCCCAGCCCCGTGCCGTTTGCCGATGTGGTGACGTCAACCACGCACAAAAGCCTGCGCGGCCCACGCGGCGGCATTATTTTGATGAAGGCCGAGCACGAAAAGGCGATCAACAGCGCCGTGTTCCCCGGCCTGCAAGGCGGCCCGCTGATGCACGTGATTGCAGCGAAAGCGATTGCTTTTAAAGAAGCGCTTGAGCCAAGCTTTAAAGACTACCAAAAGCAGATTTTGATCAACGCCGACGTGATGGCCAAAACCCTGACTGAGCGCGGCCTGCGCATCGTCAGCGGCCGCA
>JANOWB010000001.1:0-1849 GCA_031417695.1 Polaromonas sp. | reverse complement strand
GCGGCTTAAGCACTTGGACAGCACGGGTGTTTGCAGGCGCGCCGGTGCCCAGTTAGCGCCGCCATCGATTGATACATCGACTTTTTTGATCGCGCCACGGCCGCTCCAAGCCAGCCCAGAAATGCTGTGAAACCCCTTTTGCAGCACCACCTGCCCGCCGCTGGGCGAGGTAATGACGCTTTTAACTTCTTGCACCGTGGTGTACTGGCGATGCGTGCCGTCTGGCAGCAAGTCAACGTAATGCAGGGTTTCGTCTTTGGCGGCGTACGGCATGTCGCCGACTTCAATGCGGCGCAGGTACTTGACCCAGCTCACACCTTGTGTGCCCGGCACCACCAGCCGCAGCGGGTAGCCGTTTTCAGGGCGCAGCATTTCGCCGTTTTGGCCGTAGGCCACCAATACTTCACCGCTTCGCACCAGACTCATGGGAATGGTGCGGGTCATGCCCGAGCCATCTGCACCTTCAGCCAGTACAAACCTGGCAGTTTTAAGATCGACGCCGCACATATCGAGCAGCGTCATGAGCGGCACGCCAGTGAATTCGCTGCATCTGATCATGCCGTGCGTGTATTGCACAGTGGGCACGGCGGTGTTGCTCCACTCCATCGCGGTGTTAGCGCCACATTCAATAAAGCACATGCGGCTGACGCTGGGTAGGCGCATGATATCGTCTATGTCAAACACCATGGGGCGTTTAAGCAGGCGCTCGTCCGATCCGTTGATCATCAAGCGGTGTTTTGACGGGTCGATGTCCCACCAGCCTTGGTGGTGCCTCTCAAAATGCAAGCCACTGGGCGTGATGATGCCGAACAACGATTGCAGCGGGCTAAAACTCACGCTGGCCGCGCCCACCCACGTCAGGCCCGGGCTTTCGCGGCGCTGCAGATTTTTTTCAAACTCACTCGGCAGGCCATAGGGCCGCGCAGCCACTGGCTGGCCCAGGCCCTTGCTGTGGGCGGGCAGACTCAAAATGTTCGGGTCACCAGCGGCGCCGTAGGCTAAAGCTTTTCCGGGCGCTTGGCTTTGCGCTTGGGCGCCAGCAACAGCCGCGGCCAAAACACCGGTTAAAAAACCACGCCGGCCTGCTCTTAGCTGGCTGATGTGCTGCTGCGTCAGAAAATTTTCTGGCGCCGGTTGAATGAAAGCACTGCGAATCATTGCAGCACCAAGCCCTGCCCAGGGGCTACGCTGTCGTCTTCCATCTCGATGGCGATCTGCATGCAAACGCTTCGGCAGAGGGCGACCGCCTTTTCGCTTTGCACTCTGTAAAAAACCTGCGTACCCACCTTGCGCTTGGCCAGCACGCCCGTGCGCGACAGCACGGCCAAATGCTGAGATAAATTTGGCTGGGTGGTGTTGATTTCAAGCAACAGTTGACCCACAGATTTTTCTTGCGTGCACACCGCCGACAGCACCCGCAAACGCATGGGCGTGGCCAGCACAGCAAACAAGGCGGCTGCAGATTCAAAAACCTGGGTTTGTTCGATTTGGTGGGCGGTTTGCACTTGGAGGGGCGTCCTTGCTGGACTCAAATATAAGTAACGGCTTATATTGCAACCAGGTCACAAGGTTCGATACTCGTGCAAACCCTTGCGAGCGCAAGCTTAAATAGGCGGCTCTCCTTGACCAGTCGCACCGGCGCGTTGTCGATCTTCATCTTGACCGGCTTGTCACCCCAGATTTCTTCGAGCCGGTAGTACTCGCGGATGGACGGCTGCATCAAGTGCACCACCGCCGCGCCACAGTCCACGATGATCCATTCGCCGTTGGCTTCGCCTTCTGTGCGCGAGGTGCCGAAGCCCTGCGTTTTCACCGCCTCGCGAACGCTGGCCGCGAGGGCCTTGGTTTG